>JBEGTN010000454.1:0-3836 GCA_041179405.1 Verrucomicrobiota bacterium | reverse complement strand
CCCTAGCAATTATTAGGCCAAGTTTAAACCTAAGTCCGACGGGCTGCTAGTGGTCTTGGTCGCCAAGGCCAAAGACTTGTCATCCAGCGCTTGGGTGCCTGGACTTTTCCGCTCTGCGGCCCGGTCCTATTTTACGCTCAATTCAGTCAGGAGTTTTTGGGCGCTGGCATCGTCGGGTTTTTGACGCAGGCTTTCGCGCACGGCTACGAGTGCGGCGGATGTTCGACCGGTGCCTTGCCAGGTGCGCGCTTGGGTCAGGCAGCGGTCATACTCGGCGGGGCGGGTGCGCAGGTAGGTGCGCAGGTTGAGTTGAAGCAGGGGCAGGTCGTCGTTCATAGCCGCAAGCTGTATCTCCCTCCACTCGATCTCGGGCAGGGCGCTATTGAGCCAGGCTGGTTCGGCCCGGCGCACACTGCGGATCAAGCGTAGCGCCTGCTCGGCGCGGCCGGCCGCCGCCTCGGTGTCGAGTGCCTGGAAAAGCTCACGCGCAGAGGCGGGCGGAGGGAGTTCAGCTGCGGCGGCTTTGTTGCCGGGGCCGGCCGGTGCAGCCTCATCGAGCTTCCACTCCGACTTTAGCCGGAGCGCGGTTTTTTGGACCGGTTGCAAATTAAGCACCTCGCGAACGATGAGCGCGGCGGCTGACATGTGGTTTTGCGTGTGCCAGACGACGGCTTGCGCGAGCGCCCTCTCGAGGCGGACTTCGGGACGGCCCCGCAAGTAGGTGCGCAGGGCAAGTTGAAGAAGGGTGAGGTTATCGGATTGCCCGGCGACTACGATTTCGCGCCATTCGACCTCGGGGAGGACGCTTTTTAACCAGGCCGGATTCGCTTTGCGCACGTTTCTCAAGAGTTGCAGCGCCTCGTCGATTTGGTTGCTGGCGAGCCGGGTGTCGAGTTCGGCGTAGAGGGCTGCTGCGTCGGCGGGGATTTGGGGGGCGGCGTCTGCGCCGAGTCGTTCGGCGTTTCTGCGTTCGAGCGCGGCTTTTTGAGCCAGTTGCCTGCCGGAGATCAAAGTCCGCTGGGCAAGGATGTAACGGCTTTGTGGATAGTAGCCTTCCGCGAGGGTGAGGATTTCCTGGGCCGATTCATACCGCTCTGCGGCGACCAGCGCATCGATGATCTGTTTGTAGAGGGTGAGGCTGACCCAGCCGCCCGCGATGGAGTTGGCCAGGGTGTTTTGCGCGCCTTTAACCGGCTGTGAGCAGGTTTCCAGCAACGCTTTGGCCACCCGGTGCAAAGTCTGGAGGCGCGGGCTCACGCCGGGATAAAGTAAATCGAGGCGGGCGCTGCTTGCCTCCGCCTCGGCCCAGGCTTGCCGGCGCAGCTGGGCCAGCATCATGGAAAGGATCACCGCCTGTGGATTCTGGTTGGTCTCGCGCACAAGCTGTTCGAGCCGTGCGACCACTTCGCTTTTACCGGTTTTTCCGATGGCCTCGGCCCAGTCGCCGTAGACGGCTGGTTTGTGGGCGAAGCGAATTACACTGATATCCAGCAGATCGAGGGCGGCCGTGGTTTGGCCGGCTTTGATGTTCTCGACCATGCCGAGTGCGATGTAGTCAGGGTTTTCCGGATACAGGCTGCGCAGGCGCAGAATCTTGGCCTGCATCTCGGGGACCATGCCCGCGGCGCCGTAGACGCGGATGGCGGTGTTAAGCGCCGGTTCCTCGTCCGGTTTTTCGGCGAGCCAGAGATCGAGTTCGGCCTTGGCGGCGGGAATATCCTTAAGGGCCAGGGCGCGGGATATCTTCGTCGAGTGGAGAAAGGATGCGTCCGCCGGTTGATTTTTTTCAACGTAGGCCACGGCCTCGTCGTAGTGTTCGAGTGAATTGAGGGTCCTCGCCGCCACCAGGTCTATCTGACGCAGTTCCGCTGGCGTGGCGGCGCCGGAGGCGATGGCGGAGGCACGGGCGCGTGCGCAGTAGCCGATGAGCAGCTCGGGGTTGTCGCCCGGCTCGATGAGCTCGATGGATTTCTTAAAATAGTCCGCGCCGGGATAGGTGTAGTCGTAGGCGGCGAGGAGCGTCTTGTCCGCTTCCGGTCGTTTGCGGAAAAGCACGTAGATGGTGGCGAGTTGAAGGCGTCCCTTGGAGTCGTCGGGGTAGCGGGCCAGGCCGGAGCGGAGGTAGGCGTAGGCGGAGCGGAGATCGCCGTCCTTCAGGTTTGCATCGGCTTGGGCGAGGTTGGCCTGGCCGCGCAGGGTTTCGAGCCGAGACCAGCGCCACGGAAGCACGAGATCCGGGTAGGTGATCAGATTGAAGGGCTTCTTGCCATACCAGTTGGCGATGAGCGCACCTCCTCCGAAGTAGGCGGCCAGAGATATGGCCAGCATCCAGAGAAAAAAGCTGCGCAGACTGATGATGACCGCCAGGGGGTAAGCGGTGGAGCTCCTGGCCGAGACGTAGTAGTTGCCGGTGACCGGGGATTTGGCGCGTCTAAAAAAGCAGAACACCCAGAATCGCCAGGGGCCCGGGGCGTCGGGTGGGCAGCCCCAGGTAAATTGAATGCGGGCGGGATTAACCTTTATGGCTTGGTGGTTGGACACGGCAGTGAGAGAGGACACGAGATGGTGTCCAAGGGGTAAATTTGTTGCCGCGCCCTTGAGGGCGGCGTCGCGTTTTAGTGCACAGTTTTTATGATGATTCCGTTACCGTCTATTATCAGAGGCTGGGGTTTCAGGGAAGGCGGGGTGGCGGCGATCAGGGAGAGCGTCCGACTTCATGCACGCCTGCTACGCCCGTTTGCGGCGCTTGAGGGCGAGCAGGAGCACTCCGACGCCGGCGAGGGCGGTGTAGCTTGCCGGCTCGGGGATGACGGTGGGAAGGGGGAGGGTGGTGAAGATGTTGTCGCGATAGGAGGACAAGTCCGCGAGGTAGGTGACGTTGCCAAAGACGGCGGTGCCGCCGGGTTGGTTATCGTAGGACCCGATGGCGAGCATCAGGCCGGTGAGTTCCCACATGGAGGTGGATAAATTGTAGGTGAACACGCCGCCGCCGGAGTCGCCCGAGGCACCTTGCGCCTGCTGCACCGAGTAGTCGAAATCGGTCGCCAGGCCCTCCACGTTTCCGTAACCGGCGTTGAAGGAGAGGGCCGCGTCGAGGGTGTTTTCGCCCCAGCGCATCGCGCGCGTGGGAGCCCATTTGTAGCCACCGGCGTTACCACCGGAGGGGACTTCGCTCCAGGTGTAGTCAGGGCTGGTGCCGGTGACGCTCCACTCGGTGAGCGTCGTGTCGCGGTCCCGGCCCGCGCCGATCATCTTGGCGTAGGTGCCGAGGGTAGGGCTGGTGGCGGAGATGGGGATGGCGGCGAGGCCGGGATTGCCGTTGATCTTGAAAAGGCAGAGGTCGGTCGGGCTGGTATCGGCGTTTTGCACGCGAACGCTCGAGTTTGCGACCGCACCGTAGGTGGTGCCGCCGAGGGTGAAGCTGCCTTCGCCGACGTGCCAGGCGGTGAGCACCCAGTTGTCGCCGCCATAGTTGCCGAGATAAACTCCGCTGCCGAAGCTGACGGTGCCGACGTAGTCCCAGCCAAGCCCGGCGCCGGTGCCGGTGGTGTTTTGCGTGCCGTCTCCGGTGGCGAGGATAACGGCGTGAAGGCCGGGCGCGGTCAGGCTGGCCAAGCTCAGCGTAAGGGTTGCGAGCCACGCCCGCGTGCGGTTCACCGGATAAACGGGACGAGGAAGGGGTTTCACGGAATCGGACATGGGGCGAAGCATCATTTGTCGTTTAATATCGGAGAGGGTGCAAGCGGGGAGAGGCGGGGTAAGAGGGAGCGCAACGCCTATTTGGACTTTGGCCGGTGGTTTTTCCTTCCTGCCCGGCAACAGTTAGCGTCCATTGG
>JBEGTN010000453.1:0-3202 GCA_041179405.1 Verrucomicrobiota bacterium | reverse complement strand
CCGCTGCGTCCTAGCCGCGTCCTGCCCCGGACGCGGCTTTTTTACGCCCTCCCGCCCATCCACCCGTAAACAGTCTCGTCATACCAAACGCCCCTTGAATTTAGACTTTTAAAATGTAGGCCCGACCAGCGGTCGGGCCTACACGAAGCTGCGGGAATCAAAACCGAATCGGCGCGCCCAGCCTGAGAAGTTTCAACCCGTGCCGCCCCATTGTCATGCTTGCCAGTGATATTGCCGCAATGCAGCATTGCGGCATGACACTTACGCTTCCTATCAGCAAACGGGGCGGGCTCACCCTGCCGCCCGCGCTTCGTCGCAAGCTTGGCCTCGACGGTATCGACAGCCCCCTTGTCATTGTCGAAGAGCGCGACGGCGGGCTTTTCCTGCAAGCCGCCGCCGCCGTCCCGGTGCGCGACCTTCCGCACGACACGCTCGCTCGCTGGATCGCCCGCGACGAGGCCGAGATGGCGGCCATTACGTCAAAAACCAAGGCGAAGCCGAAGAAGTGAAGCTCTTCCTCGACACCAGCGTTCTGCTCGCAGCCTCCGGCTCGGCCAAGGGCGCGTCGCGTTTCGTGTTTCAGCACGCCAGGGCCCACGGTTGGCGACTGCTTACCTCAAGCTACTGTGTCGAGGAGACCGACCGTAACGCCCGCAAGCTCGGCCCCAAGGCCACGCCCTACTGGCGCGCTTCCCTTCTGCCCGAACTCACGCTCGTTCCCATCGAACTCGCTTTCGACAAGGTTCTGGTTTTCCCCAAAGCCAAGGATCGTCCCGTCCTGCTGTCCGCCCTCGGGGCCGAGGCCGACGTTCTCCTGACCTTGGATGAGATCGATTTTCAAAACGTCATCGGCAAGCAGGTTTATAGCCTGCAAATCCGCAGCCCGGGCCAATTCTTGAACGGGCAGCGCGCGATCGGACTGATCTGAACACGTTCGGAGAGAAGTCTCGTCATCCCGCCGCGCGTGGCTTCTTTGCCTTCACGCTTCATGTCCGCCGCCCGCCCTCATCTCCTTGGCCTCACCCGCACCGAACTCGCCGCGCTCGCCGTCGAGTGGGGCTTCGCCCGCGTCCATGCCGCCTCGCTCTGGAACGAACTCTACCTCCAGGGCCGCCGCTCCCCGTCCGACTTCGTCATCCACGATCAACTCTCCGCCCGCTACCTCGACCGCGTTTTCAGTGAACTCGCCTTCGATTTCCCGGCCGTCGCCAAGGAAACCCACTCCGCCGACGGCTTTACCCGTAAATACCTGCTCGCCCTCCACGACGCCCACCGCATCGAGACCGTGCTCATGCGCTACAGCGGCCGCGTCACCGCCTGCGTCAGCTCGCAGGTCGGCTGCGCCATGGGCTGCGTCTTCTGCGCCACCGGCCAGATGGGCTACACCCGCCACCTCACCGCCGCCGAGATCGTCGCCCAGGCCCTCCACGTGGACGCCGTCCTGCGCGAGACCGCCGCCACGTCTTCAGGCATGTCCGCCGACGTAGGCTTGAACGTGAGTTCAAGTTCAGAAATCCCACGCCCCACCGCAGCGGTGCCCGCCCTCGCCGACCCCGCCCACCCTTCTCCACACCATCGCCACGAGCGTCTGCGCAACATCGTCTTCATGGGCATGGGCGAGCCGCTCCACAACTACGACGCCGTCATGCAGGCCATCGACATCCTGCGCGATGGCGCCGGCCTCGCCCTCGGTGCCAAAAAAATCTCCGTCTCCACCGTCGGCGTCGTGCCCGGCATCCGCCGCCTCACCGCCGAGCGCCGCCCCGTCCACCTCGCCGTCTCCCTCCACGGCGCCACCCAGGCCGAGCGCGCCGCCCTCGTCCCCGCCGCCCGCAAATGGCCGCTCGACGAACTCATGGACGCCTGCCGCGAATACACCTCCACCCTCGGCCGCCGCATCTTCTTCGAGTGGACGCTCATCGACGGCAAAAACGACGGCCCCGACCACGCCCACGCCGTCGGCGCGTTGCTCAAGGACATCCCCGCCCAGGTGAACGTCATCCCCTTGAATCCAACCTTCGGATACGCCGGCGAGCCGACGCGTCCCGCCGGCGCGCGCGCCTTCCAGGATGTGCTGGCGACCTACGGTATCCCCTGCACGGTGCGCCAGCGCCGAGGCATCGACATCGCCGCCGGCTGCGGCCAGCTCGCCATCGCGGAGAGTTGACCGGCTGCCTGTGGAGTGCACGTAGGGCGGACCGCCAGGCCCGCCGATTCCGGGTGTAGGGGCGCACCTCGTGTGCGACCGCTCCGACGCGCCAATGCCGGCCCTACTCCGCCGGCACGCCGAACTTCTCCGGCTTAAAACCGCGCGCACGCAGCGCCGCCGCCAGCTCCTTCAGGTTTAGCTTCACGCCGGGTTTCAATTCGTTCTTCGCGAACCAGCCCTGGTTCATCTCCAGCGCGAGCGTGTAGTCTTCGCTCTGCGAGGACACCGGTGTCTCGTCGAAGGGATACATCTGATAAACCTCCCCCAGCGTCCCATCGGCCTGGAAAAACCCGATATCCAGCGGCGTGGGCGTGTTACGCATCCAGAAACTCATCCGCTGCGGCTTCTCATATAAAAACACCATGCCCTCGTCCGCCGCGATGAAGGCCCGCCCCATCAGCCCGCGCTGCATCTCCGGCATCGTGGCCGCGATCTGCACACGCACCACCTTCTCGCCCACATGAATCGGGAAATAGTCCGCCACCGTCTTTACGGCGACCGTCGCCACCGGCGTCTCCGCCCCCGTCTTGGGCGCGCCCGCCGCGCTCTCGCCCTTTGCGCAGCCCGTCAGGGCAAACATCGCCACCGCCAAACCGATCGTGCCTGTCCGATAAAAAGTCATGCCCCCCACACCTAACCCTTCCCGCCGCGCCGTCCATCCCATTGGTCAATGGACATTGCGCGACGAACATTTCAACGTGTGCCCATGCCCGCCGCGAAATCCGCCCCCACCCTCCTTTTCTACTCCGACACCCACTCCAGCCGCGACCTGCTCTACCTCGGCCGCTTCGAGTGCCACGACCCCTTCATCGCCTTCCTCCATCGCGGCAAAAAGACCGCCGTGCTCAACGCCCTCGAATACGGCCGCGGCCTCAAGGAGTCCTCCTTTGACGAGATCCTCGCCCTCGAACCGCTCGTCGCCGAAGTGCGCAAACTCCACCCGTCCGTCACCCGCCCCGCCGCCGCCGACATCATCGCGCTGCTCGCCGCCAA
>JBEGTN010000452.1:0-5805 GCA_041179405.1 Verrucomicrobiota bacterium | reverse complement strand
CTACCGTTTCACTAATTCGAACATCAACGCGATCACTCCCGGCTGGCTGGCGATGCATAAATGGGATGAGTTCCAAACCAGCACCCTGACCAATTACAAATCGGGAAAAGGCTCACGTCCTGCAGGTGCCCCGCCCTGGTTCAGAGACAACGAAGACGTGGGCAAACTCATCGGCCCCAAGGTCGATCAGACCGGACTCGATGCAGAAACCAAACTGCTCCGCATTATCATTTCGCTCAAAGAAGGCGCCGCGACGCTTCGCTTGAACGTATTGATCGCAGTGTCTGCCAATGTGACACTACCCAATTCAACGCCCGTTGAGGGCCCCGCATCCGATGCCGAGTCCACCGGCGATACAGCCGCAAGCACGGCAAAAACTGCAACGTCAAGTTCCACGACTGCTGCCGCCCGAACTTCGGGTGCAACCGCCACTGCTGCGGCTACGGAGGAGAAGTTAAAATATCCCTACAAGATCCTTGAATTATCTTTCGACAGCGCACCTCCACCTTTACCCGTAGAACCAGCCGATACCGAGCACTCCTCCTGACTTTATTCCTATGTCCGTGTTAACGCGTTTCCTTCCAGCCTCCCCGCCGCCGCCACCATTACTCGTGGTGGACAGTGATCGTTTTTTCGTTCGCAAAGTGGCACTCTTGCCGGGGGAACCGCTCTCACCGCAGATCAAGCTGGCGCTTGAAGGAATGTCCCCGTTCCCGCCAGAGCAATTATACTTCGGTTCGATTCCGGCCAGTGATGGTGCATCGGCCTTGGTTTATGGAGCTTACCGGCGTCGATTTACCGCAAATGAGATCGAAGGCTGGGATACAGCGACTTTGGTAGCGCCAGAATTTGTGGCGTTGTGCGAAGCTCCATCTAACAGCGCGGCCGGATTTATACGCTTACACACGAGTGAAACCCGGCTCACCGCGCTTGCTTGGCTGCCGGGCGAATTACTTCCATCATTTGTCATCTCTCGAACGGGTGCGCCGGCAGATGCGGACGCGCTTGTAGCCGAGATCCGTGATCGCTCCGGACTGCCTGCAGAAACCGGCGTGCAAGTGATCGACGGACTTATTAGCGGCCAGGTAAATCTTGGCGGAGTGTTAAGTTTTACCGCCGGAGATACCACGCTCCCTGCGATTCCCTCGGGCTGGCAGGAGACGGCGGATATTCGCGATCCTGCTTTTCTGGCGGCACGTCGCCGCGCCGCGGTTCGCGATCTATGGCTTTGGCGCGCGTTGATCGCCACGGCCGCATTGCTCGCACTCGCTGCAATGCTGGAGGTGAGTGCGACGGTGCTGCGTTGGCAAGCCCACCGTCGCGAGGCGCAGGTCAAGCAACAGGCTCCCATCGTCGAACAAATCGACACGGCTCAAGCACTGGCCAATCGGATCGGTGAACTCAGCGAAAAACGTCTCATGCCTTTTGAAATGTTATCTGCGATAAACCCAAGCCGTCCCGATTCGATCGTTTTTCAACGCACTATCACACGCGGTCTTCGCAGCATTGAGATAGAGGCACAGGCCGGTAACGCGGAAGATGTCAGCACCTATGCGACTGCGCTGAAGGCCCTGCCGGCCTTGGCCGAGGTTAAAACCCGTGAGGTTCGCTCACGTGACGGGGTGACCAGCTTTGTGCTCGCACTCGAATTCAAAGCAGACGCGTTTCGCAAGGGAGGTTCACTATGAAAGCTTGGTTCTTTAGTAAACTGCTTCGGGAAAAGCTCCTTGTCATTGGTTTCATCATGCTCGCGGCCATTATCTGGCTGTCGTCAGCAGGTGCGCATCTGGGTAAGTCGAGGCTTGAATTCAAGGCCGCTGGAGCCGAGCTAGGAACTCAGGCAAACTGGCTCGCGAATCGCGAGACCATTGAAAAACTGGCGTCTGAGGCAGCGAGTAAGCTGGACTCCACCAAGACGCATGACGCGACTTTTTTGGTCTCTGAAATCATGTCCATGGCCAAGCGTGCCGGTTTGGCCGTGAACACCGAGCCACCACGCACGCAAGGTTCGGCGCAGTTTGCCGTGCATACCGTGCTCGTGTCGTCCCGCAAGGCCGATATGGCTGCGGTGCTTCGGTTCTATCAGGAGCTGGCTTCCCGTGCGCCCTATCTAGGACTGGAAGAACTATCCATACAGGGTGATCGTGGTGCCGTAGGCATGCTCAATTTAAACCTCCGCATCGCCTCGGTTGAGCTTATTCGCAAACCCACCAGTGTTGCACTTCCGGCGGCTCCTTGAGCACACCGGGACGTTTTGCGGTTGGATAACGGCGTGCTGGAACGCCTCCGATACAGCCTCAAGTCGCGAATGGATTGTGGTTTTTTTCGTGCCCCAAGGTGGTGAGCGGTCCGTGGCCGGGAGCGACGATTGTCGTAGGGGGTAAGGACGTGAGCAGGCGGGCGACTTGTTCGTGCAGCCGTTTGCCGCAAAAAAACGCGCCGCCCACGGAGCCGGCGAACAGCAGGTCGCCGCTGATCAACAAGGGACTCGCTTGGGTGGCGCCAGGGGCGCGGACGACATAGGAATTATGCGCTTCGGCGTGGCCGGGGGTGGCCAGGGTATCGATGCGGTAGCCTCCGCATTCCATGCTTGCTCCATCTCCGAGTCCGGCGGCACCGGGGAGTTTGGCCCCGAGCGGAGCGAAGACGGGCGCGGGCCCGAAGAGGCGCTGCACTTCGGCGAGCCCGCCAATATGCTCGGTTTCGACATGAGTGATGAAAATCGCGGCAATACGCGTGATGCCGGCAGGCCAGATACGCCGCAGGTGATCGGTTGCAGGCCCGGTGTCGAAGAGCACGCCGGTGCCGCTGCGGCAATCGCTCACGAGATAGGCGTTGGCGGTGCCGATGCCGTGCGGCGAGCGCAGCGGGTGAAGGCAGAAGGGCAGGCCGGCTATGACCGGAAGCGGGTAGCGTCCGCTGGCGATGGATTCCAGTCCGGCGACATTGAGCCCCAAGGCGGTGGCGAGTCGCCGGATTTCGACCGGAGTGAAATCGTAGCGGTAATCAATGGCGTCTCGGATTCGCTCGGCCTCGATACCACAACGAGCGGCGAGGCCTTCCGGATTGAGCGCGGCATGGCTGAGCGCCTTTTCCAAGACATCTCCAAACTCGTCCTCCAATGGCGCTTGCTCGATGACCATGACGTCGAGCTTTGCACGAGGAACGACCAATGTCCAATGGCCAATGTCCAGTGGTCGATATTGAATATATCCTGCGGGTCTTGGCACGCCGAAGTCGTGGAAAAAAGATTTGGATTTTTTGCAGATGGCGAGGCACCGTCGCGCGCATGGACGCATCCCAACAAGAGATCCTCGATATTTTCACTCGCACTCGCGCGTTGCTCCGCGGGCACTTCGTGCTCCGTTCCGGTCTGCATAGCGGGCACTATTTCCAGTGCGCCCAAGTGTGCCAGAACATGGCTGCGGTGACGCGCCTGGCGGAGTTGTTGTTGGTCAGACTTAAGTGCCAAGGCGGGCTGGAGTTCACCACCGTGCTGGCACCCGCGATGGGCGGCTTGGTGATCGGCCAGGAAGTGGCTCGGCAGGCGGGCGTGCGGTATATTTTCGCGGAGAAGGAAAACGACCGGTTGGTGCTGAGGCGCGGCTTCAAGTTCGCCCCTGGCGAGCGCGTGCTGGTGGTCGAGGATGTGGTCACGCGCGGAGGCCGCGTGCTGGAGAGTCTGGAAATCGTTAAGCAGGGGGGCGGGCACGCCGTGGCGGTGGCGATGCTGGTGGACCGCAGCGCGGGGACACTCCGCTTCGAGGTGCCTGCGGTGTCGCTCCTCGAACTCAGTTTCCCCACCTACGAGGCAGATAAGATGCCGGCTGAACTGGCCGCGTTGCCCGTTGAGAAACCGGGCAGTTGACCCAAGGCCATTCGTAACGGTCGGATCGCGAAAAATCCGGTGCGCCAAATCCTGAGGATTCAACGCACTGGATTTTTTTGCGGTTAATTGCCGGCCCTTACTTTGGAAGGTTTATGGCAACGTGGCTAAATTGGCCGCGGGCATAGATCACCAACAGGTTCATGCCGGGGCGTATCAAGCGCTGGGCGTCATCGAGGGAGTTTATCGCCTGACGATTGATCGCGACGATCACCATACCCGGTGCAAGACGGCGGGCGAAAGGAGAGTCGTCTGCAACCTCTGTGACCACGAGTCCGGTAAGATCGCGAGGGGCGGAGACGCGTTGACGATTGTCATCGCCGAGCGGTTCAAGCGTGACGCCACGCAATACATTCTTGTCCGTGACCGAGGCATCAAGCGTGCCGAGACTGACGCGAATGACGCGCTCCTTGTCATCACGCAAGAGACGCACCTCGACGGCAGAGCCGGGGGCTTTGGCGGCGATGAGAAAACGCAGGTCCTGCATGGAGTTCACCGCCTTGCCGTCGATCGCGGTGATGACATCGCTGCGGGCCAGGCCTGCTTTCGCGGCGGGACTGTCCTTGGGGAGGTTGGTGACGATCACGCCCTTTTGGTCCTTGGACATAGCGAGGGCCTCGGCGAGTTCGGCGGTTAGGGTCTCGCCAGTGATGCCTAGATAACCGCGGGTAACGCTTCCGGTATCGACGAGGCTGGCCAAGACGGAGGAGGCGAGGTTGACCGGGATGGCAAAACCGATGCCGATGTTGCCGGTGCTACCGCGACCGGAAAGGATGGCGGAGTTAATGCCGACGAGACGGCCTTGAGCGTCCACAAGGGCGCCGCCGGAGTTGCCCTGATTGATGGCGGCGTCGGTTTGGATGAAGCTTTCGTAGCCGCCCTGCTCGGCAAGGATGCCGACCTGGCGGCCGGTGGCGGAGATGATGCCCATCGTCACGGTCTGGCCGACACCGAGGGGGTTGCCGACGGCGAAGACGATGTCGCCGACGCGGAGTTTGTCACTGTCCGCAAGGGTGAGGATGGGGAGATTGGCCGCTTCGACTTTGATGACGGCGACGTCGGTCTTGGGGTCGGTGCCGATGACCTTGGCATCGAACTCGCGTCCATCGTTTAGGGTGACGCGCAGGGAGTCGGCCTCGGCGACGACGTGGTTGTTGGTGAGAATGTAGCCATCGGCGGAAACGATGACGCCCGAACCGAGACCGCGCTCGACGGATTCCTGGTCAGGGAAGGCGTTATTGCCATAGAGTTGGCGGAAAATATCGGGGACCTGTGCGCGCTGCTTGGTTGTCTTGGAAGAGTAAACCGACACGACGGCCGACTGGACTGGCTCTATAATGTCAGCATAGGAAGTGGCACGGGCGTTGGGGCCGGAGACGAGAGCGGAAGAGTCGATCTTCAGCGTTACCGGATGATGGTCGCCGACAGTTTTTTTGGCCGTGTCGGCGCTTGTTTTATCCGCGCCGCAGGCGGGCAGAATAGCGGCGCTTAGCATGGCTAGAAATAGGGAAACCAGTTTGCGGGTATTCATGTTGGGCGAATGGACTTAAGGGAAGATTACGGGAGCAAAGACCTGCCATACAGGGGCAAGGTTCCAGAGATTGGAGCAAAAAAATCCGCGCCCGTTGCGGGGCGCGGATGATACAAGCTGGATGAGGGGGTATTGGGTGCCGACGATCAGAAGCCCTTCACCTTGAAGAGACTGGTGACCGACTCGTTGTTATTAATGCGCACGATGGCCTGGGCGAGCAACTCGGCTACGCTCAACACCGTGATGGGCAGTCCCTTCGGCTCGACTGGAATGGAATTTGTGGTGATGAGCTCATCTATGTCTCCGCCGCCGAGACGCTCGTAGGCCATGGCGGAGAGCAAGGCGTGCGAGACGGCGGCGCGGACTGACTTGGCGCCATTGGCACGGA
>JBEGTN010000451.1:0-3430 GCA_041179405.1 Verrucomicrobiota bacterium | reverse complement strand
TGCGCATTTACACGACCACCATTCCCGCCACGAACCGGCTCTATACCTTGATGCATGACCCGCAGTATCGCGAGGCCATCGCCTGGCAGAATACCGGCTATAATCAGCCGCCGCATCCCGGGTTTTTCCTCGGTCAGGATATGTCCGCCCCGCCTCGCGCCCCGATCTGGCACGGTAACCTCGTGTGGAAGGGCGCATCTGGTGCCAACATCTGGGACGCCGACGTGAGCGCCCGCTGGTTGCGCGGCTCCGCAGCGAGCACCTTCACCGGCACCGACTCCGTGCTGCTCGATTACACGGGTGACACCGGCTCCGCATTGACGCTCGTCGGATCGCTCGCGCCCGCCGAGGTCGTCGTCCACAACGCGGTCGGTAAAGACTACACCTTTGCCGGCACGGGCACGCTCACCGGGCCCATGAATCTCACCAAGGCCGGACTCGGCTCGCTCACCCTGCAGGCCGCGCACACCTACACGGGTGGAACGCACGTCGAGCAAGGCACGCTCAGTGTAAACGGCACGCTCTCCTCCAGCGCGGTGGTGCTTGAGGGGCTGGGCCGTGTCGCCGGCACCGGCACTTTGGGCAGCGGACTCGTTGTCGCGGCGCGCGGGCGTGTGGCCCCTGGCGCGGTCGGCACCGCCGGCACTCTATCGATTGGCAACCAGCTCTCGTTGAATGCCTCCGTGCTCGAGTTTGACCTCGGTGCCAACCCGGCGGCAGCCGGCGATCGCATCATCGTCACCGGCAACCTGGTCCTAGCCGGCACCACGCGCATCGAGCTCAAGCTCCTCAGCGGCGCTCTCACTCCCGGCGTCTATACACTTATCACCTACACCGGCACGCTGACCGGCTCGGTTTCGAATCTGTCCATCACCGGGCTGTCCGGTGCGCCCGGCACGCTCTCGGTATCCGGCGGTGCGCTGGTGCTCACGGTCGCGTCCACCCGCGCGCCTGATGCCCTAGTCTGGCGAGGCAACGCCTCGACGTGGGATCTCGTCACCAGCCCGAACTGGCTTCTCGGGGGCAACGCCACGGTCTTCGTGACGGGGGACGCGGTGCGTTTCGATGCCACCGGCTCCGCAGCACCTACTGTCAGCCTCGCCACCGAGGTATTCCCTGCGTCGGTGACGGTTGACGCCACCGCGAATTATACGTTCTCGGGCAACGGCTCCATCGGAGGGACCGGCAGCCTGACGAAGAACAACACGGGCACGCTGACCATCCAGACCAGCAACACCTACACCGGCCCCACCACGCTCAATGGCGGCGTGCTTTCGATCGCCTCGGTCACGCCCGCCGGTGTCGCCGGTCCGCTCGGCGCAGCTACTTCCAACGCAGCCAATCTCGTATTCAATGGCGGCACGCTTCGCTACACCGGCGCGCTTAATTTCTCCACCAACCACGGGGCGACATTCACCTCTGGCGGAGCCGGCTTCGAGATTAGCACCAGCACGGCCAGCCTGGTGTGGTCCGGTGCTCTGACAGGCAACGGCACGCTCACCAAAACCGGCTCCGGCACCCTCAATCTGGCGGGCATCAATACCTACTCGGGCGGCACCCTTATCAAGGTCGGCACCGTGTTGCTCGGCTCGTTCGACGCCAATGAGGACGGTCTCGGCACCGGACTGGTCACTCTTGATGGCGGCACGCTCTCGATGACCGATCTTCAGTCCAACAACTCCTGCACTTGGAATCTTGCCGTGCCCTCCGGCTCGTCAGGCCGGCTCAACGCCGACGGACGTTGCACCCTTTCCGGTTCGCTCACCGGCGTCGGCGTGTTTACGTTTTACACCCCGTTTAGTCGCACCGCGCTGAACGGAAACTGGTCCGCCTTTACCGGGCAGATCAATGTCATCTCCGACTCCGACGGTGGAGACTTCCGAATCAACAACAGCTACGGCTACGCGAATGCATCCGTTGATTTTGCCAATCTCACCTATGGCTATTCGTTGACCGGAGCGACCAGTCTGGGCGCGCTCTCGGGCTCCACGAGTGCCGTCCTTTCGGCCACCGCCTGGACTGTAGGTGCGAAGAACACGGATTCCACCTTCGCCGGCATCATCACTGGCAACAGTCTCACCAAGGTGGGCACGGGCACGCTCACGCTCGCGTCATCCGCCACCACCAGTCTCGCCACCACGACCGCCTCCGGCAACACCACGGTCACACTTGCAAGCACCACGGGGCTCCTCCCGCAAATGCCCGTGAGCGGCACCGGCATCCCTGCGGGCACGCGTATTGCCTCCGTGCCCGGAGCAACCAGCCTTACGCTGACCAAGGCCGCCACTGCCACCGGTAGCCCGACTTTGGTTTACACCTCCATCAACAGCTACACCGGCACGACCACCGTCTCCGCCGGCGCGCTCGTGGTGGACGGCGTCATCGGCTCGTCTTCCGTGACGGTCGCCTCCGGTGCGGCGCTCGGTGGATCGGGTGTTTTTGCCGGACCGGTGACCTTTCAATCCGGGAGCAAGCTCCGCACGACCGGCGCGGCCGCAGGCCCCGTCTTCGCCGGCACGCTTACCTTCGGCGGTCCTGTCACCATCGTGCCGTCGGGCACGCTGGGCGCGGCGACGTATCAGTTGTTTACTTACACGGGCACCTTGGTCGGCACGCCCTCGTTCGTCTGGGGCGACCCCGGCTACACCGCCACGTTTAACACCGCCACCGCCGGAGTGGTGACCATGACGCTAGTGGCCACGGGCACCCGCGCCCCGGCGGATCTGGTTTGGACTGGCGCGGCCTCGGCCGCGTGGGACACCTCCGCGATCAACTGGAAGTTCGCCGCTGGTGGTGTTGCCACGACCTTCCTCGCGCAGGATCGAGTCCGCTTTGACGACACTCGGGCAGGCAACCCGACCGTCACCGTCACCGGCCCCTTGAATCCCGCCACGGTCACGGTGGACGCCGCCACGGCCTACGCATTCGCCAGCACCGCCAACGGATTCTCCGGCTCGACCTCGCTGGCAAAGGCCGGCTTGGGCACCCTGAGCCTGACCGGGGCCAACACGCTCATCGGCGGCGTCACCGTCCAGGCCGGCACGCTGGCCCTCGCCGACGAGACCGCGAATCTCTCCGGCCTAGGCACCGGCCCGCTCACCCTCGAAGGCGGCACGCTCCAGCAGCTTGACGGCAGCGGCTCCTACAGCTCCGCCACCTATGATTTGCGCGTGCCAGCCGGAGCGAGTCCGACCTTGCGGGCAGACTCGCGTATGGAGCTTTTCGGCCCCCTGACTGGCTCCGGCACGCTTAATCTCTACGTGCCGTGGGTGCGTTTCAAGGTGAGCGGCGACTGGTCCGCCTTCACCGGTCGCATCAACGTCACTTCCGACTCCGATGGCGGCCTCTTCCGTCTTTCGAGCACCGCCGGATTGCCGCTTGCCCGCGTAGATCTCGGCTCGAAGGTCACCCTGCTGGCCTTCCTGAGCCA
>JBEGTN010000450.1:0-6599 GCA_041179405.1 Verrucomicrobiota bacterium | reverse complement strand
GCGAGGGCACGTTGAGTGGATCCGAGGGGCCGCGCATGACGCGGTGCAGCGCGTCCGCCTTGCCCGCGCCCAAGGCCATCACCACCACGATTCCGCAGGCGCGAAGACCCGTCGGCGTGATCGTCAGGCGCCAGCCTTTGCCGGGCACTTCCTGGCCGCCAAAGAGCAGGCCGCCGTCGTCGCGCAAAAGCGGCGTGCCAGGGAAGAGCGAAGCGGTGTGGCAATCGTCGCCCATGCCCAAGAAGCACACGTCGTAGGCGCGCCCCGGTCCGGCGAGGAGGAGCAGGGTCTTGCGATACGCCTCCGCCGCCTCGGCGACCGGCCACGCCACCATCCAAGGGTGGCGGCGCTCGTCCGGCACCGCGAGCGGGGCGAACAAGGCACGCTCGGCGTTGCCAAAATTACTCTCGGCGCTGCTGAGCAACACGTGGCGTTCGTCGCTCACCGTAAAATGCGTCTCGCGCACCAGCGCATCCGGCAACGCGCGCGTCGCCACGCACCACTGGTAAAACGCCGCCGGCGTGCTCCCGCCGGTCAACGCCCACAGGAAGCGTCCGGGACGCGCCACGAGGCGCTGCGCCTCGGTCAGCGCGACCGCCTGCGCAAACAGCTCTTCTTTGCCACCCACCATTACACGACCGAAGTCGGAGTGAATTTCACGCATGATACAGATAAGTTAAAGATTCCGCCACCGAGGCCGCCGCTGGGCTTTGTCCGTTTAGGATTTAGCCGCTTAGGATTTAGGATTTTCCCCCTTTGGGATTTTTTAGAAAAACATCGCCTCGGCCAGGGCTGCCGCCGGGCCGAGCAAACCGAACGCAATCGCCAGCTCCGACTGCGCGCCGCCGACGGAGGCCTTGAACTGCGCACAGCCCTTGGATGTGTCGCCGCACCAACTGAAGTGCTGGCCGTTTGTGTAGTGGAAACTCAGCTCGATCGTATTGTCGGCCATGCCCGCCACCGCGCCGACTTCGTAGGCCAGATCCGCGCTCGCGCCGCAATCCAGCAGCCGGGAGCGGGCCCAGACCGCCAGTCCATGCGCCTCAGCGGCGTGGGCCGTGCCGTGCCGCACCGTCAACCCGCTGAGTCCGTTGCTGATCGAAGCAGGTGCGAAGCCGCTCAAAAATTGCCCGATGGCCTGCCTGACCGGCAGCAGGCGCGCGTAGGCGAGATCGCGAACCACCTCGGGGCGGGGCCAGACGAAGTCCGTGAGATCCTCGGGCGCGAGGGCGCTGTCGAAGAGCACGCGTTTCGAGCGGCTGAGGAGGTATTTGTAATCGTTGAGCCGAACGCTCGAGGAGAAGTTGTGCGCCCAGTAGTAGAGGGGCAGGTCGGTCGAGAGGCAGACCGACACCTGGTTTTCCAGATAACGCCGGCTGGCCATCGGATAACTAAGCATGACGAACTCGCAGCAACGCATGTCGCCCTTGGTTTTCCCCGGGGTGCACTCGCCGTATATTTTGGCACGGAAGTCATACCCTTTCTCATCCAATCGCATCGGACAGAGCACCACCACACGGCAGGGGTAGCGCCGGGAAAACTCCACCGCGATCTGGAACTGTCTCACCGCATCCTCGGAGGTGGTGTAGTAGCCGAGGTGCAGCACGAAGTTGACCTGCGTGGCTTTACCGGAGTCGCCGGCAACCGTCGGAGCGGATGACGTTTCCTCGCCGCCCGCCCACATGCGGGCGAGTGCTTTTGAGATGCCTCCTACCGGCACTTCCTGACCGGGCAGGGCGTTGAAAATCTCGGGCATAATAGGGAGTATTAAAGGTCTCCGAAACGCGTTCGATCAGGGTTGCCGCCAGACGTGGCCGGTCTTCGCCATGAGGGACTCTGCACCGGGCGGTCCCCAGGAACCGGCAGGATAGCTGTCCATGCCCTCGCGGCCGGCCGCCGCCCAGGCCTTGAGCACGGGGGTGTAGAGTTTCCAGGAGGTTTCCGCCTCGTCGCCACGGATAAAGAGCGTGCCGTCGCCTATCATGGCGTCGAGCACGAGGCGCTCGTAGGCCTCGGGGGTGTTGGAGCCGTAGGTGGCACTGTAGCGGAAGTTCATCTTCACCGGCTGGGTGCGGGTTTCGAGGCCGGGGACCTTGCCGTTGAGGATGAGCGACAGCCCCTCGTCGGGCTGGATCTGGAACGACAGGGTGTTGGGCGCGAGGTCGAAACGGCCACCCTCGGCGAAGAGGGTGCCGGGCGGGCGCTTGAACTGCACCGCGATCTCGGTGACGCGGCGCGCCATGCGTTTGCCGGAGCGCAGGTAAAAGGGCACGCCCTGCCAGCGCCAGTTGTTGATCGAGAGGCGGATCGCGGCGTAGGTCTCGGTGCCGGACTGGGCGGCGATGCCCTCCTCCTCAAGATAACCTTTGGCCCCTTTGCCACCGATCATGCCGGAGGCGTATTGCGCGCGCACCACATCCCCGCCGGGCGCGAGGTCGAGGGGCTGGATGGCCTTGAGGACCTTTACCTTTTCATTGCGCACGGCCTCGGCGTCGAGCGAGACGGGCGGCTCCATCGCGGTCAACGCGACGAGCTGCATGGTGTGATTTTGAATCATGTCGCGGAGCGCGCCGCTCTGCTCGTAATAGCCGCCACGGGTGCCCACGCCCACTTCCTCGGACACGGTGATCTGCACGTGGTCGATGTAGTTGCGGTTCCAGAGCGGCTCGAAGATCGAGTTGGAGAAGCGCTGCACCAGCAGATCCTGCACGGTCTCCTTGCCGAGGTAGTGGTCGATCCGATACACCTGATGCTCCTCCAGCACCTCGCGGATGACGCCGTTCAAGGCCACGGCGGAGTCGAGGTCCTTGCCGAAGGGTTTCTCGATGATGACCTTCGTGTGCAGGATGTTTCCGAGGTGACGCGCGGCCAGGCCGGAGGCGCCGAGATTGCGCAGAATGGGGGCGAAGACCGACGGCGGCGTGGAGATATAGAACAGCGTCTGCACGTCGCGGCCCAGGGTTTTCTCCAAGGAGTCGATGTGCGCGGCGAGACGCTGGAAAGCCTCCGGCTCGTCGTAGCCGCCCGCCACGTAGGTGGTGTTGGCGGAGACACGGTTCCAGACCTCGGCATTCAGCTCGCGGCGGGAGAACTCCTTGATCGCGCCCAACGCGATGCCCCGGAACTCCTCGTGCGGAATGTCTTTGCGGCCATAGCCGACCAGGAAAAAATCCGCCGGCAGCAGGTTGTCGAAGGCGAGATTGAAGATGGCCGGGATGAGCTTTCGGGCGGTCAGATCGCCGGAAGCGCCAAAAATGACGATAACCGTCGGCGGAGTGCCGCGGTGTTTGCTCAGGCCTTGAAGGAAAGGATGACGGGGAGCGTCGGACATGGCTTTAAAGGGCGAAAAAGTGGCCACCGTGCAAGGAACCAAGCAAGGTTAATACGGTGAATTAACAGCATGAAACCGATTAGCCGTGTCGATGGTTCGTCCTGGCCGGAAACAACGGGACGTTCGCGAAATGCACTACCTCCATGCCGTCCTGCACGGAATAAATGGCTTCCGGCAGCTTCGACGAAGCCGTGCGCGCCACCGCCTGCGGAGCCGCGCCGTGCGTCACCTCCACAATGTCGAAGCGATAGTGACGCGCTGGCGGACGCAGCCGGGACAAGTAGGCGTGGCAGGCGCGCAGCAACACGGTCTTCTTGCGCTTGTCCACGGCTTGATAACCGCCGACCAGCGCGCCGGCCTTGCGGGTCTTGACCTCGACGAACACCAGCACGTCGCCATCCCGGCAGACCAGGTCGATTTCTTCGCGCGTGTCGTCAGGGTTGCGCCAGTTGCGGGCGAGCACCTTGAGCCCGGACCGCGTCAAATGCTCGGCGGCCGCCGCCTCCCCCGCCCCGCCCGTGCGGGCATTGACCGGGCGGCGGTCGGTTTTGTCCGATCGGGTAAAAATGGAGCGCAGACTGGCCCAAATACGTTTCATCTGCCTTTGTCGTTGCGGCTCTTGGCCTCCAAGACAACTTCGGCCTTCACGCTTAATCCACCTTCCCGCCCATGACGCCCCCTCCTTTCAACACCCTGCGTCGCTCCTTGCTCATCAAGGTCATCGCAAAGCCCCAGCCCAGCCGTGAGGACGTTAACTCCGTCATCGAGTTAACCGCCTCGAAAGTCGTCGAAGCCCTGCAAGCCCAGTCCATGACCCTCTATCTGGTCGAGGGTAACGACATCGTCTTTAAGCACGTTTACTACTCCCCCACCCTCTGGCGCGGCAACCCCGCCGGAGAAGCCACCTTCAAGGCCACCGCCGATAAACTGCTCCAGCTCAAGCTGCCCCTCGGCACCGGCGTCGTCGGCAAAGTCATCGCCACCGGTGAGAATGTCTTCTTCAGGAATTCGGAAACCCAGGACGCCACGATGTCGTCCATGTCGAAGACCACCGGCTTCGAGGTGCGCTCCATGCTCACCGTGCCGCTCAAGGCCAACAACGTCGTCATCGGCGCGATGCAGGTGCTCAACAAAGAGCCCTCCGCCGGCACCCGTGGAGAATTTACCGACAACGACCTCCGTCTCCTTTACGAGGTCAGCGAATACTCCGCCTCGATGATCCAGCGCATGCTGGACGCGAAATTCAAACTCGCCCCCGAGGACACGGCTAAATTCATCGCCCGCCTCACCGACCACCCGCTCGTCACCGCCCCCGACCAGATCACGGTCGACCAAAAGCTCCTCGACACCGTTGGCGACGCCCTCATCCGCCGCGAAGGCATCTTCCCCTACAAATACACCGACGACGCCAAGATGGTCTCGGTGTTGATGTGCAATCCCCTCGAATTCGCCAAACGTGAGGCTTTCCAGGAAGCCACCTCGCTGATCATCGACGATATCAGCGTCGTGCCCAGCACGCTGATCGACCAGCTGCTCAAAAAGCATTTCAAAGACTCCAAGGTCGTGGGCGAGGGCGATGTGGACCTCACCTCCGTCACCGATAAGATCAACAACACCTACGCCGCCGGCGCCGATGAGGCGAAGGCCGAGGACCTCGATAAAGAGGACAGCGCGCCCATCATTCAGCTCGCCAACCGCATCATCGAGGACGCCTACGTCTGCGGCGCCTCCGACATTCACATCGAGCCGATGGAGAAAGACCTGCTCATCCGCTACCGCATCGACGGTCTCTGCCAGGAAAAACTCCGCCTCCCCAAGCAGGTCACCAACGCCCTCACCACGCGTTTGAAGATCATGTGCAACCTCGACATCTCCGAGCGCCGCCTCCCCCAGGACGGCCGTATCGTCTTCAAAAAATACACCAAGAAAAACATCGATATCGACCTTCGCGTCGCCACCGGCCCCATGAACCACGGCGAGAAGGTGGTCATGCGTATCCTGGACAAACAAAAATCCACCCTGCCGCTTACCGCCCTCGGTTTCTCCGAGGAAAACCTTGAAAAATACCGCGCCTGCGTCCGCCAGCCCTACGGCCTCATCCTGCACTGCGGTCCCACCGGCTCCGGCAAGTCCATGACCCTCTACTCCGCCCTCGCGGAGGTGAACACCCCCGACGTCAACATCCAGACCGCCGAGGACCCCATCGAATACACCCTCGCCGGCATCAACCAGATGCAGATGAGCCGCGCCATCGGCCTCACCTTCGCCCGCGCCCTCCGCTGTTACCTTCGTATGGACCCCGACATCATCCTCGTGGGTGAAATCCGCGACGAAGAGACCGCCCAGATCGCCGTCGAAGCCGCCCTCACCGGTCACTTGCTCGTCTCGACGCTCCACACCAACGACGCCCCCAGCACCATCTCCCGTATCGGCGAGATGGGCGTCGAGCCCTTCAACGTCTCCGCCTCCCTCGTCTGCGTCGTCGCCCAGCGTCTCCTCCGCCGCGTCTGCAAAAACTGCAAGCAGTCCTACGAGCCCGCCGGCCGCGAGAAGACGCTCCTCGACAAAGCTCTCGGCTGGTCCGGCCCCGTCTTCAAGGCCAACCCCAACGGCTGCCCCCAGTGCAACGGCACCGGCTACAAGGGTCGCGTCGGTATCCACGAACTCATGACCAACTCGGAGGCGCTCACCGAGGCCATCAACAGCAAGGTCGAGGTCGCCCAGCTCAAGCGCATCGCCATGAAAGACGGCATGAAAACCCTCCACCAGGACTCCATGCTCAAGGTCAAGATGGGCCTCACCACCATCGAAGAAGCCCTCAGCAACGTCCCGCCCGACATGATATCCTGATCGAACCGGCCGGGACCTACCCGGCCGGCATCCGGCCTCCGCCCGCGCCGACTTGGAGAAGTGAATCTCCCCTCTCAATCGAACCTGCAGCACGAGGCAACCTGTCCGCCCCCCCAAAGACCGCCGTTCATTAAGCCCAAAACCGCGCTTGAAACCGATGAGGCGGCGCAAGTTCGAGGCATAGATGGTGATGCGCGAAACCCGAGGTGCACCAGCGGTGCATCGAGGTGATTGCGAAAATCGCCAGATGCCCGCGAGATTACGGCGGATCGAGGCGATCAATCGCGATTTTCGGGTTAAAATCGGCCGGACAAGCTCTCACCGGAGTGATTGCTGGCCTAGAGCTTTTTAGAAATGTCGTAGCCGTTCAGAGGTAGGGCGTGACCGCTGGGCACGCCGCGTTGGCGTGGTGAATACC
>JBEGTN010000449.1:0-3072 GCA_041179405.1 Verrucomicrobiota bacterium | reverse complement strand
GCCTCGGCGGCGAAGAAATCGGCGTCGAGCGAGAGGATGCGCTTGGCCTTGGCGAAGCGGTAGAGGGGCTTGACGTCGGCGCGGTCGAAGGCGGCGAGGGCGGCGGCGGCGGGCGGCTCGTCGGAGACGGGCTCATACTCGGCCCAGACGGCCTTGGGGAAATCGCGGTTCAGCTTGGCGACCAGACGGGAACGAGTGGGCGAGCCGGAGGACTCGGCGAGGAACACCAGACCGGCACCCTGCGCGGCCTTGGCATCGGAGCCAATGGAAGCGAGGAGGTCGTTGATCTGGGCGGCGCTGACAGCGGAACCCTTGATCGTGTGGGTGGTGGCGCGATCCACGTCGTAGAGATCGAGGACGGAGGCCTGAACGAGGGCGTTGGTCGCGCCGCCGTAGGGAGCGAAAGTCGGATTGCCTTCCAGCTTGGTAGGACGGCCCTGGTGGGTCTCGGCCAGCACCGGGATGGCGTTGCGGCGGATCGGCATGGCCGTCGCGTAGTAGAGGGGCAGGCCGGGGACGATGTTCTCGACGGACTTTCCGTAAGCGAGAATGTGCGCCTCGGGGCGTCGGCAACCGGCGGCCAGACCAATGCCACCGAGGGCAAAGGAGGCGGCCATGAGCTTGAAGAAGCTGCGGCGATCGACGCCGTTCAGGCTGTCCGAACCCTCGGGAAACTCGCGGTCGATCTGCGCCTGCACGGCGGGCGTGGCGGCGAGGTCGTCGAGGCTGCGCCAGTAGCGCGGACCGGTCGGCAAGGACTCGGAGTTGGCGGGCGTGGAATGGTCAAATTTGCGTTTCATCGGCGATGAGGGCGATCAGCGGTGGCAGCCGGAGCAGCTCTGGGGAGGTTGAATATTCCAGTCGTGGACAAATTTCTTGCCCTGTTCGAGCTGGCCGGCGGCACCGCCGGGGTGCTGCCAATCGAGATTGGTGACGAGCTTGGGGTCGCGAAGGACTTTTTCGGGGGCGCGATGGCACTCCAAGCACCAGCCCATGGAGAGGGGCTTGTCGTGTTGCACGATCACCATCTCGTTGATCTTGCCGTGACACTCGACGCAAGACACGCCGCGAGCGACGTGGACGGAGTGGTTGAAATAAACGTAGTCGGGCGCCTGATGGATTTTCACCCAAGGCACGGGGTTGCCGGAGGCGTAGCTCTCGCGCACGGGGGCGAGGAGCGGGCTGTCGGTCTTGATCTGGTTGTGGCAGTTCATGCACGTCTGCGCAGTCGGCACGTTGGAGTGGCCGGACTTCTCGACGTTGCTATGGCAGTAGCGGCAATCCAACCCGAGCTGCCCGACGTGCAGCGCATGGCTGTAAGGCACGGGCTGGACCGGGGCGTAACCCACGCGGGTGTATTTCGGCGTGGCGTAGTAGGTGATACCGGCGGAAACGATGCCGACCGTGAGCCCGAGGAATATCAGGATTTGGAATGGCAGCTTGTTGGCCGACTTGGGGAAAAGCTTGGACATGACGAAAGTGTTGGGTCGGGGAGCCGTTGGGTGGGCGCCGGGTTACACGACATCGTCGGCGCGGGCGACCGAACGAGGATCCGTTTGCACGGTGAAGGGGGCCTTGACGGCGGGTGCGGAGTCGGAGCCGGATGCGTTCGCAGGGTTCGCAAGCAGGCGGGGGGCGATCAAGCCGGTGACGGCAAGGGCGCCCAGCACTTTGGCGAGGAAAGTCTTTCGCGTGTGTGGTTGGCTCACGGTTATTAGGTCGGTTTTAATTAAAGTCGCGGCGCAGCGAAGGGGTCGTCGATTCCAAAGTAAAACAAAAACTCCAATCTATCATGCCATCTGAGTTTAGTTAGTAGAAGGCCGATGCATAGAGGCCATGAAGACTAATTAACAGTCTACGTGGCCCCCTGCAGGGTTCGGCGCTTTAAGCACGGGCCGTGCCTGCGACCAAATCCGCCGCCTTTCGGCCCATCGCACCGGCGATGGCCACCCGATTTTGCAGATGGTCGCGGATCACGTTCACCAAAGCGCTGCCGACCACCACGCCGTCCGCGTGCCGGGCGACTTCGCTTACATGCGCCTGCGTGCCGATGCCGAAGCCCATCACCACCGGAAGGGTCGTGTGTTTCTTTATCGCCGCCACCGCCTCGGGGATACCGCCCGCCACCGCGTCGCGCACGCCGGTCACGCCTTCGCGCGAAACGTAGTAAATAAATCCCGTAGCCGCCGCCGCGATCACGGGCAGGCGCCCGGAAGGCGTGGTCGGCGCGACGATAAAAACCGTCTTCAACCCGTGCCGCGCGCAAGCCTCGGCCACGTCTGCCGACTCCTCCGGCGGAAGATCGAGCGTAAGCAAGGCGTCGAGGCCAGCCGCCTTGGCCGCCGAAACATAGGCCTCGATGCCGTTTGAGAACACCAGGTTGTAGTAGGTGTAGAAAACCAGCGGCACCTCGGGAAACTCCGCCCGCAGCGCGGCCGCGAGTTCGTTGACCCGCGCCATCGTCATGCCGCCCTCGAGCGCGCGCTGGGCGGCGAGCTGATTGGTGAGACCGTCCGCGAGCGGGTCGGAGAACGGCACGCCGAGTTCGAGGATATCCACGCCATTGCGAAGCAGCGCGCGGCAGGCCTCCAGCGAGGTGGCGAAATCCGGGTCGCCGGCGCAGAGGTAGGCGACGAAGGCGGCGCGATTTTGCGAACGGGCTCGGGCGAAGGCTTGGGTGATGCGGTCCATGGCGGGAGGGCCATCCGCGCAAAATCCCCCGCCCCGCGCAAAGGCTTTTTTCGGCGGAAGAACAATTACTCCGTGCTGATTCAGTCACAGAGGTGCTTCACTTGGCCCCTGCCCGATGTCTGCTCGCTCCGCTCGCTTCCTTACTGGTTCCCCCCGGACGAACTGAGGGCGACGCGAAAACCGAGGTTATCGTTGCGGTAGCCCGGCACGTCGTTGCGGCGGTAGGCGGAGCGGCAGAGCGAGGCTGCGCGGCCCCAACCGCCGCCGCGAAAGACGCGGTGGGAGCCCGACGCAGCGCCGGTCGGATCGGTTACGCTATCACCAGGATAGTTCGCTTTCCAATCCCGGCACCACTCCCACTCGTTGCCGTGCATGTCGTAG
>JBEGTN010000448.1:0-2970 GCA_041179405.1 Verrucomicrobiota bacterium | reverse complement strand
TCTTGGGTTGGGGCATCGACCGTCAAATTGTGGCACACATTGAAAGTGGTGCGCGGGAGGTGTCGGACCTTGAGTTACGGATTTTCTGTATCGCGCTTAAGGTTCAGCCGAACGATCTTTTGAGTTGGTCATCTTGATTTCATGGGGCGACATCCGGCGTATCCATGAAAACCATGCACGAACCGCTCCTCGAACTCCTCCGCCGCCACGCCGCCCGCAAGCTCGATGAGCATGAGGCGGCCATGGTCGCGGAGACACTCCGCTTCGTCGCATCGGAGCCCGCCTGCCTGCTGCGCTCCAACGTGGAGGGCCATCTCACCGGTTCGGCCTGGATCGTGGATGCGGCGCGACGGCGCACCCTGCTCACCCATCACCTCAAGCTCGAGAAATGGCTGCAACTCGGCGGCCATGCCGACGGTGACGGCGATTTGCTGGCCGTGGCCTTGCGCGAGGGCATTGAAGAAAGCGGGCTCACCCGCCTGCGCGCGGTGGGCACCGGGCTTTTCGACGTGGACAGGCATTGGATTCCCGCACGTAAAACCGAGGCGGCGCACTGGCACTACGATCTGCGTTTCATGATCGAGGCCGACCCCGACGAGCCCTTGGTCAGGGCTGAAAACGAGTCGAAGGAACTCGCCTGGGTGCCGCTCTCGGACGTGACGCGCCTCAACTCCGAGGAGTCGATGGCGCGCATGGTGCGGAAGACTCTGACGCCGACCTAAGGCGACGTCAGCAGCGCTCGACTTCGATGCTCACCACCGCGCAAGGCGCGAGCTCGACCGCGAGGGCGAGTTCGCCATCGAGCGACAGCGTCTCGTCACGCAGCAACACCGGCTCGCCCGCCGCGCGCAAGGCGGCGAGTTCAGCGGCCTTGGGATAATCCGGCGCACCCATCGCGCGCCAGGCGTGCAGGGCGTTGCCGCGTTCGTCGTCCACCGTCCAGACGCGCACGCGGTAGCGGCCCTTGCTCAGGCCGCGCAGGAGAAACTCGTCGCGACGGGGTGCGCCCTTGGTTTTCCAATCGCCGCCGCCGAGGTCGGTCTCGATCACGTCGGGCAGGTTCCAGGTCAACAACCGCACATCGCCCTGCGAAGAGCGAGTTGCGCGCGCCGAGGGGTGCGACAGCGGCAGCTCGACGTCGAACAACCGCGCCAGCCAGCGGTAGGCGTGGAAAACGGGTTTCTTGATGCCGTGCTGGTTCACCAGGCCGTATTTGCCGGTGAAGGGCCGCAGGCTCAGGCCGCTCTCCTCAAAAATATCGCTCACCGTCCACCACATGTAGGAGTCGGCCAGGCCCGACACCTCCTTGATGCTTTGCAGCGCGAAGGCGGCGGTGAAGGCGGTGTCCTTGCCAAACACGTCCTCGTGCGCCGGCGAGCAGTTCCACTCCGTAAAATGCAGCTCCGCATTCGGGAAAGCCGAAGCCGCGATCTCCTGCCGCACCCGCGCGACTTCGCGAGCCAACCCGGCCGGACCCCGGTAATACATCGGGCCTTCGGGCACGCCGAGCACGAGGTCCGCGTCCACCGCATAGTGATGCGTGGAGATGAAATCGACCGGCGCGCGATGCTTCGCGCAGTAGTCGAGCAGAGCCGGCACCCACATTGTCTTGGAGGTGGCGGGGCCGCCGACGCGCAGGCGCGCATCGACCGCCTTCACCGCGTGCGCCGTCTCGGCGTAGAGTTGGAAATAATCCTCCCGCGTGCCGGTCCAGAAAGTGTTGTGCAGGTCGGGCTCGTTCCAGACCTCGAAATGCCAGGTGAGCACTTCCTCGATGCCGAAGTGGCCGACCAGATGCGCCACAAAGCGCCGCACCAGCCGCGTCCATTGCGCCCAGTCCTTCGGCGGCGTGATGTTGCCGCGATAGTCGAATATGGTCTGCGGCCCGCTCGCCAGCCGCGTGGGCATGAACCCCAGCTCGACGAAGGGCTTCATGCCCTGCGCCACGAAGAACTCGTAGATCTTGGTGGCGTTTTGGAAATTCAAACGCGGCCCGCCGTCGGCTTCTTCGCCGCCGTGGATCACGCCGACATATTCGGTAAATATCCCGTGGAAGCGGATGCCGCCAAAGCCGATTTCCTGCTGCGCGAGCCGCACGTGTTCGCGGAAATCCTCGCGCAACGTGAGGTAGGCGTGACACGAGCCGACCCCGCGCTGGAAGTAGCGATTGAACGGAATCGTAGGCGCGGCAAGATCGACAGGTAGGGGGGTGGACATGGGATGTTATCGAACGGGGTTTGGAGAGGAGTGCGACCAACCATGGCGACACTCACGGGCGACTTGATAAGCAAAAGCCGCTTACACGCCGGGTTCAATCCGATCCGGCTTTATTCGCCATCGCTGGACGCGGCGCATCGGAGAGACGGAAAAATCTCCCGTTGTGAACCGCAACGGAGCCCTCCGGCGCCCGCGCTTCGAACAGACCGCCGGGCATCCCTCCGCCGGGCGGTGGTCCGCCGTCGCCACCCCTCGGGCCGGGTCGCATCCCGCCCTGCGCTCCACCCTGCGGCCCGCCCATCGGCGGACCAAAGCCCGAGCGCTCTTTTTCCACCAGATAGAGAACGTGGTCGAACTTCGTCCAATCCTCCGGCTTCACCGCCCTCGGCTGCGCGATATGGGTGTGCAATATCCACGCCGCCCACCACTCCAACCCGTGGCGCGCGACTACCAGCATCCGGCCATCCGCCGGCAGCGTGGCGGCGACCTCGCGCAGCTCGTCCGCCGCCGCCGGAGAAATGGTCGGCCCACGCCCATGCCCCGCATACAAACCCGCGCCGAGCAAACCCGCCACTCCGAGCAGGATCGCGACGCCCGAGCGCCAGCGCCCCGCCGGCATCTGGGCCTGTAAAAACGACAGCGTCACCGCCGCCGGCACCGCCGCAATGAGCAGGAAGCGCATCCCCTTGACGAAATCGTAGAACGGTCCGCCCAGCGCCAGCGTCATCACCGCCGCACCGCACACCACCGCAA
>JBEGTN010000447.1:0-4052 GCA_041179405.1 Verrucomicrobiota bacterium | reverse complement strand
CGCTTACCGCTTCGCCCGGCGCGACGCCGACGTAGCGGCCGGGGTTGAGCGACCAACCTTGCGCGGCGATTTCCTTGAGCGTGGCAGCGCGGCACAGGCCGGGCACGTCGGCGAATTTCGGTTTCTTACCGAAGACCTCCTTGAGCTTCGCCTCGGCTGTATCGCCGCCAAGGGTCAGGTCGAGGGCTTCTCCTCGGTAGAGACGAACGAGGTTGGCGATGAAGCCGATCTGCGCGGGCGTCCATTCGCGGTGGGCGCGGTCCACTTGCCGGTAGATGTGGCGGGCGTCGATGAAGAGCACGGTGTCCGACCGATCCGGCGCGCCCGGCGGTCTCGCCCTACCTGCTTTTCCTTTGTCGAAAAACCAGAGGGTGCAGGGGAGCGTGACGGTATAAAACAGGTTGGGGCCGACGGCCACCATCACGTCCACGATGCGGCTCTCGATGAGTTTTTGCCGGATGTCCTGCTCGGAGGAGCGGGCGTCGGAGGCGGAGTTGGCCATCACGAAGCCGGCGCGGCCGGTGGCGTTGAGCGCGGAGGCGAAGAGCTGAATCCAGAGGTAGTTGGCGTTGTCGGTGCGGGGCAGGCCGTGGGGGAAGCGGCGACCGGGGCCGACGGCGTCGGCGAGGCGCTCTTTGTCCACCGCGTTGACGTTGAAGGGAGGGTTGGCGAGGACGAAGTCGAAGCGGCCGGTGGCGGCGTGCGGGTCGTC
The DNA here is from genome assembly GCA_041179405.1 of Verrucomicrobiota bacterium. GTDB lineage: Bacteria > Verrucomicrobiota > Verrucomicrobiia > Opitutales > Opitutaceae > IMCC26134_A. The sequence continues at coordinate 3,340 of JBEGTN010000447.1, read as the reverse complement.
GTAGTAGCTGATGGCCTGCTTGATGTCGCCCTCCAGCCCGTGGACCGCGAGATTCATGCGGCAGAGGTCGCCGGTGGCGCGTTCCTTTTCCTGTCCGTAGATGGCGAGTTCCTTGGCCGGGTTTTTCCGGTGCTCGGAGACGAAGCGGGCCGACTGCACAAACATGCCGCCGGAGCCGCAGGCGGGGTCGAGGATGCGCCCGTGGTAGGGTTCGATGACTTCGGTGAGCAGGCGGACGATGCTGAACGGGGTGTAGAACTCGCCGCCGCCCTGGCCCTCGGTCATCGCGAACTCGGCGAGGAAGTATTCATAGACGCGCCCAAAGGTGTCGTAGTCGGCCGAGATGGGGATCTCGGACATCTTTTTGAGTAGCTGCTTGAGGAGGGTGCCGCCGAAGATGGTGTAGGTCTTGGGGAGCACACCGGCGAGCTGGGGGTTCTGCTGCTCGATGGCGCGCATGGCGTCGTTGATTTTGGCCCCGACGTTGGCGGCCTCGGGCAGGTGGAGCAGGTGGTCGAAGCGGGCCTCGGCGGGCAGGTAGAGCATGCCCTCGGCGTGGTAGGCGGCGGGATCGTCCACGCGCGAGCCGCGACGGGAGGAGGTGGAGGCGGTTTCGAGCTTGGCGCGCTGGAGGGCAAAGCGGGCCTCGGCGAAGCGCAGGAAGATGAGACCGAGGACGGGCGCGGAGTATTCGGCGGCCTTCAGCCCGGAGTTGGCGCGGAGCTGGTCGGCGGCGGCCCAGAGCTGTTTCTCAAGGGTGGCGGAGGCGGTGTCTTTCTCCGAGGGGGCGATCCATTGCATGTCGGGCGTGAAACTTTCGTAAGGCGGCGTGCGGAGCAAGGATGCAATGAAGCAGACAGGCGTATTACCTCATAATGAAAGCGTCACCGCATCCGGCGTTGCAGGCTGCGCGGCGGGTGTGCGAACTGTTGTTGCGCTTCTATTCCTCACGCATGTCTGCGATCTCTCACCTAATCGTCGATGGTTCCAACGTCCTGCAGGCATGGCCTGATACCTGCGCCATCGCCAGGTCCGACCGGGAGGCGGCCCGCACACTTCTCATTCGGCGCATGGCCGGACTGCACGATGGCGCCGGCTGGCGGATCACGGTGGTATTCGATGGACGCGGCGATGCGCTGCAATTCGAGCCGGTTGGAGGGGCCGCCGACTTCGCGTGCATCTACACTCCGTCCGGCACCACGGCGGATGATATTATCGAACAATTGGTGGCGAAGTCCGCCGATCCAGCGGCTTGCCTGGTGGCGACGGCGGATCAGGCGGAGCGCGCCACGGTGGAGGCGGCGGGCGCGGCTTGGTGCTCTCCCGCAGAACTTGCCCGACGCATCGAGGCGCAAGAGACCCGTGATGGTCGCGCACTGGCGCGGCACGGCAGCGCGACCGAGCGGGCGTGGCGGCAGAAAGGAGGGCTGGCATGAAGCCGGTCAAATCGCGAACAGACTTGAATGCGCGCGTGCCAGATGCAGTCGCCGAACTCACCGGGCTGCACGGTGCCTTTGCCTTCCCGGAGCGCTTGCTTCAGCAAATCTGGCTGCGCGGTGAGTTTGATACCAAGGCTTTGAGGCTGCGGGATGGACGCCGGTTGCGGTTGATCAAGCGAGGTCGTTGGAACCGGCTTGCCGGACCGGATTTCAGGGATGCGGAATTCGTGATCGAGGCCGGGGGAGACGCTTCGGCCGAGACGGTGCGTGGCGATATAGAGGTGCATCTCCGGGCCCAGGATTGGGACATGCACGGACATGCGCGCGATCAGGGCTACGCGGAGGTGCGATTGCACGTGGTGTTGTTTCCTGCTCCGCGAAAGTTCACGGACGGTGTGGCAGGTGCGCAGATTCCGATTTTGGAGCTGTTGCCCTTGCTGGAAAAAGACATCGAGGCCTACGCGGAGGAGGCGGCGGTGGAGGGCATCGCGGGTCGTCCCTTCAGCCAGTTGCGCTCGGCGCTGGCGGAGGTGTCGGTGGATAAACTTGCTGAAGCAGTGGCACGCCATTCGGAACTTCGCTGGAGGGCGAAAGTGCGCCTGGCACAGCGGCGCATCGAGTTGTCGGGCTGGGAGGTCGCTTGCCATCAGGCGGCGCTCGAGGTGCTCGGTTACAGGCCCAATCGTGATCCGATGCTGGCGGTGGCGGAGGCGTTTCCAATCGGGGTTTGGCGCACGGCTGCCGCAGGTCTGGCCGATGCGGCATGGAGCGCGCAGGCGGAGAACTGGCGGCAGGCCGGCGTGCGTCCGGCGAATTTGCCGCGACGTCGGCTCGCGCAATACGCCCGGTGGGTGGCGGCCCGGCCGGATTGGCCCGAGCGTCTGCTTGGTCTCGGCGCGACGCTGAAGGCGGGCATGACAGCTACGACGCGCCGAACTGCTTTGCGGGAATTGATCATGAATGCAGTGTGCGCCGGTGAGCTAAGCGGAACCCGTTTCGATACCTGGTGGTGCGATGCGGCGCTGCCGTTGTTGGCGGCAACCCTCGGGCCGAGTGGCCATGAGCAGGCGGAGGGTTGCACGGAATTTCAATCCTGCTGGCGAGGCTGGATCATTGGTGACGCACCAGCGGAGCTAGTGCGTCTGGCGAGAGAATTTGGTGTAGGATCCGAACGAAAGACCGGTGGCGGAGTATTACGTCAAGGCGACCTTCAGGGCCTCCTTGGCTGGTTGGCGACACTTGCCAAATGACAGGTCATATCGACTCGCCCAAGCGTTCGGGGGGGGGTAAACGCAGAGGTGCAGACCTGCAGAATGAAAAGCTACATTTTACTCGTGCCTAAGGTTCAGAATGCTGCGGCGCGGCTTGCCTTGAGCGTGCGACTCTCTACGCCCTCGCTGCGATGATAGGTGTCTTCGATTCCGGGTTTGGCGGACTCACGGTGCTCTCCGCGCTCATGCGCGAGTTGCCCCGCTACGACTACCTGTATCTGGCCGACAGCGCGCGGGCTCCCTACGGTGCGCGGAGCGCGGAGGTGGTGAATGAGTTCACCCTCGAGGCGGTGGAGTGGTTGTTTGAGCAGGGTTGCCCGCTGGTGGTGCTGGCTTGCAACACGGCCTCGGCTCGGGCGCTACGCAATATCCAGCGACTGCATTTGCCGGAGCGCTGGCCGAACCGGCGGGTGTTGGGCGTGGTGCGGCCTTCGGTCGAAGCGCTGGCCGGCATTCCGGTGGGCACAGTGGCGCTGCCGGATAAAACCTCGCCGACGGCGGCGGAGGGTTTGGTGGCGGTGCTGGGCACGGAGGCGACTATCGCGTCGGACTCGTATGGGATCGAGTTGCGCAAGCTCGCGCCGCATCTGCGGCTCTTGCAGCTGGCCTGTCCGCTATGGGTGCCGCTGG
>JBEGTN010000446.1:0-2671 GCA_041179405.1 Verrucomicrobiota bacterium | reverse complement strand
AAATTCCAGTCATACCCATCCCCCAGCGTAAAAACAAATGCCTCCATGCCGGAGAAATAGTGGTCGGCACCAGTGATTTCCCCCTTAAATGCCCGAAGAATCCCGTGGTGCCTGAAGAACCTATTCGGCGTTATTTGGCTAATCGTGCAATTCACCTTTTCGATATCCGAAAACTCAATTGCCGATTTTCCGAAATCTTTTTGCACGCTCCAGCCCCAACCTGATTCGAATTTTATTTCGAGCGGACGATTTATATAATTCAGGCATTCGCCTGATAAACCTGAGCTGGCTTTCATTTTCACAATTTGCCGAACAGAAAATAGCCGATGATCGCTGCGACGTAAGCCGAGAGCCCAGTGAGCAGCAGGCACAGCTCGACGAAGAAGAAACGTGTCTTGCGGTCCCGGTAACACAGGATCTGCGCGAGCAGCGCGGCATCGTCGCCTCCCGGCGGCGCGCGGAACTGCGTCACCCAGCGGATGCGGAGCGAGCCACCGAGGATCAGCAGCATCGACGCCAGCACGAGGACCAGGCCGCCCGCCAGCGCGTAGCGTTGGAAATCCCCCGCCGCCGCGATGCGCGGCCCGGAAAACCCCGTGATGGTCAACGCGAGGGTGGCCACCGTGAGCAACAACTGGGCGCGCGTTTGCAGCACGTTGAACTGTTGCACGAGCAGCTTGAGCGCGCCTTGCACGCCGCCGCCGAGGGCGAGCAGGTGACGGGCTTCGTCATCGTGAACGGGCTGGGTGTTTTCGGCGGAGGGAGGCGTCATGACGGGGAGGACGGATCGGTGTGCGGTCCCATAAAAATGCGACCGCGCCCGGATATGCAAACCAAGCTTCCGCCCGGCCCGCTTTGCGGCATAGCCTTCACGACGTGCCCTCCCCCACCCGCCGCCCCCTGTGCCTCCTCGGTGCGCTTTGTTTGCTCGCCCTGCCTGCCTGCGTCACCCCGCCTTCGGCAAAGCGGACGACGGAGACTTCGCCGCCTGTCGCCGCGCTCGACTCCAAAAAAGACGCCCTCCCGCGCTGGCGCGCTTCCCTGTCGGACCTCAACACCCTCTTCGCCGGCCTCGACGTGAGTCTGATCCTTCATGAATCGCCCCGCGACCCCTTGCCCGCCCTTTCGCCCGATGTTCGAGCCCGCATGGCCGCGTTGGCGGAAACCTGCGTGCTGGCACCGGATGAGAAGCTGGTGTTCGCGCGTATCCACGGACCCGAGACACCCTTCCCCGACCACCAACCCCTGCGCCAACTGGCCATGGCCCGCACCATCCTGGCCCGCTTTGCCCTGGCGGAGCACGATCTCGCCCGCGCAGAATACCTCGTCTCCGCCAACCTCGCCCAGGCCCGGGCCACCTTCGCCGCGCAGGAGGGTCTTATCCCGCTCATCCACGCCATCTCCATCTGGCAATCCGCGCTGGAAGGAGTCGAAGCCCTGGCCGCCTCACCGGACCTCACACCCGTAGAGGCGCATCGCCTGCTCGCCGTCCTCCAGGGCGACGACAAGCTGGCGCAGTCCGCCCTCGCCGCCGCCATGAAAGGCGAATTCGAGTTCGTCTATCGCGTGATCGTCGAACGCATGCCTCAGACCGACGACCCCGATCTGCTGCTTTCCGCCATCGGGTCCCTCGGCATGGCCCCCCCCGAGCCACTTAAATCCGGCGAACTGGGAATCGGGCGCACCGATACTCTCTTGCTCGACGTGCCCGCCACCCTGGCCGCTTACGAAGCAGACCTCGCCTCCTACTTCGTGGCGTTAAAAAAATCTTCCCGCCTGCCTCGCGGCCTCTACGCGGATACCACGGCGCAGACGCTCGCCGGTTATCGGAAGGAACTCGGCGCCTTCTACGACTACGCCACCCTCGACGAGCCAAGCACCCCGGCCTCGCTCGCCAAAGTGCGCAACGCCCTCGAAGGTGCGACCAATCCCGGCGGCAAGTTGCTCGCGTGCTTCCTGACTCCTCCCTGGGAAACATTATTCACCTCGGCGCTGCGCCGCGAGGCCCACCGCGCCGCGATCTGCGGTCTGCTCGCCTGGCGCATCCACGGCCGACCCGCGCCCTGGAGCGAACTGACCGATATTTTGCCCGCGCCGCCGGCCGACCCGTTTTCCGACGGCCCGCTGCGCGTTGCCCTCACACCGACACCTCGCATCTGGAGCGTTTACACCAACGGCACCGACAACGGCGGAACCCTGGTGGACGACAACATAGGCCAACCCGACGACCTCGTCTGGACGCCGTAAACGCTGCCGATCAAGGCATCATCACCCGCGCACCAGCGCCTGCGACGGGATGTGTTCGGCGAAATTGTTAAGAACAGGTGACGGAGGATAATTGCGGATGCATTTCGCGAGAAAGCCTGCCAACCGAATGACGCGTATCCGTCCAGAATCAGCCAAACGCGCTGCCAGCTCAGCAATCCTTCCGTTTTTCCCTATGCAATTCACCCTCCCGATCTCGTTCCTCATGGGCCAGACGCCCATGGAGCTTTTGATCCACGGCGGCATCATGTGGCGCTCGGCAGTTAGTCAAGGAAATGGCCGGGATCAAAAGCGTGGACGACGCCGAAACTACTGGGTTGGTGACCCGGCGGAACGAAGCATTTCCCAAGCTTGACGAAAATCTCGGGCGTAAGCGGCGCTATACTCGGGGTAACCGGCGATCCGG
>JBEGTN010000445.1:0-4089 GCA_041179405.1 Verrucomicrobiota bacterium | reverse complement strand
CTGGAGATTTGCGCAAAGGGTTGGGCGGCGAAGCGAGCCTTCACCGCGCAGACGGCCGGGAGCTGGTGCCCGCCGGACTCTCGGAAATCGACTGGGCGGACAACCACCTCGGGGCGAGAATTCACCTCACGGGCGCGACGGGGGAAAGTATTCACGTCGAGTGGGAGGAGAAAGGAGCGCTGGCCCTTCGTATCCAAAAAATCGACACCGGCTGGCCGGCGGACTGGCGCTCCGGCCCGGCCTGGCCGGACGCCACGATGGTCGCGCTCTCGCTGGCGGGACGCACGGACGCGGAGGGTCTCGTCGAAGCCGCAGGAAAGTTCGACCTCACCTGGCGTCGGCCAGGCCTGTCGGAAAGCTGGGCGCGCGGCGATCTGAGCGCGACGAAGCACGGATTTGTTTTTGCCAACACACAAGCGGGGCTGGCCAACGACACGATGGCGATTGGCGCAGGGGAAGTGCCCTGGCGGTATCGCGCCGGGACGAAGAACGGACTGGAGCCGGTCCCGGATGGCGAATGGTCGCTGCAAGTGGACACGCTCCCGGAATCGCCCAGATGGGCCGAGCTGGCGAAACTGGCCGAACTGGAAGCAAACGAACCCGGGCTGGCGCTCCGCGTGAGCGGTCCGGCGACCGCGCCCCGGCTCGACGGCGCGTTCACGGTGGGGCGTCTCGGCCTGCACGGAGAAGGCCTGCCCGCCGGCGGGCTGGAGCTGCGCGGACTCCGCTTTGAGACGACGGTAAAACGCGAGGAACTCGTGGTTAAAAACTTCTCCACTGAAGTGGATCGCCAGCGGATCGAGGCCGAAGCCCGGCTGGCGCTGGCCGACGGCGACTGGAGCCGGCTGCACGCCAATCCCTACGTCTGGGCGCGCGATCACGCGGAAGCCTGGGTGCGCCTGCAGGAGGCCTCGGTCGCGGCGTTGGTTCACTACATGCCAACGCTGCTCGCTCCGGAGGGAACGATCGCGGCCGAACTCAGACTGACTCCGGGGCAAAACATCGACGGCACGATCAACCTGCATGGCGTCTCCACCCGACCACTGGGCGGATTCGGAGTGGTGCATGACATCGACATGGATCTGGCGCTGGCCGGGCACGACGTCCGGATCGTCAAGATGCAGGCCATGGCGGGAGGTGAAGCGGTGAAAATCTCCGGCGTGGCCCGGCGCGTCCCCGACGGACAACCCGCGCTCGACCTCGCGGTGAAGGCGCGCCGCTTCCCGCTCATGCGCCTGCCGAGCCTGTTGCTGCGCGGCGACCTGGACCTCACGATCAAAACCGACACGCAAAACCGCACGCGGATCGGCGGCGAGGTGCGGTTGCGAGACAGTTTATTTCTCGCCGACATCCGTCCGCTCATCGCGAGCTCGCGGGAAAGCGCGGCGACGGTGCAAGCGCGTCCGCCGTATTTCTCGGTCGAAACGCCGCCCCTGACCGACTGGGAGCTGGGCCTGCGAGTGGTGGGCGACGGTTTTCTGCGGATGCGCACTCCGGTATTCGAAGGCGTGGGATCAGCGCTCTTTGAGCTCAGCGGCACGCTCTTCGAACCACGCGCCACGGGGGAGTTTTGGGTGGAGCGCGGCAACATTCTATTCCCCTTCGCCAGCTTCGCGGTGCAGGAAGGCGCACTGCGCTTGCGCACGACCGACCCTTACACGCCGGTCCTGAGTTTTCGCGCGACGGCCCGTCGGCTTGGTTACGACCTGCGCCTCGAACTTAACGGCACGGTGGACGCGCCCCAGCTGCAAATATCTTCCAGTCCCCCGCTCTCGGCGGAAAACCTCATGCTGATGGTCACAACCGGCAAGGGGCCGACCGAGGATCGCGGGTCCGCCTCCTCCACCCAGCGCCTGGCCGCCGTGGGCGCCTACATGGGGCGCGACATGCTCCGCAGCCTGGGCGTGGGCGGGATAGATGACGAACGCTTCAGCATGAGCTCGGGCGAAAAAGTCTCGCGGCAAGGACGCGAGACCTACGGCTTCGAATTCAAGCTCGACGAACGCTGGTCGCTCACCGGCGAGTATGACGAATTCGACGCCTACAACGCGGGCCTTAAACGCCGGTTTGGCGCGTCCGCCCCCGCTATCACCGCGATGCGCCCGGTGGAAAAGGAGGCGGCCGATGCCCGCTAAAGCAGCCAAGAGTTTTTTGCCCGCGTTGTGCCTCACCTTCATGCTGGCGACCCCGGCCTCGGGCCGACCGGCGGTGGTAAAGGTTGATGGCTTCGGGTATCTCCATAACCGGGAACTCAAGCAGTCGCTGACCCTGTTGCTCGACAACGGCAAGGTGCCGGAGCAATTCGACGCAGGCTACATCGAGGACGCCTGCCTGGTGCTTAATTCCGATCTGGTCGAAGCCGGCTATTTCAAGGCCAAGGTGCGCGCGCGCTGGATAGACACAAACGGACAACACGGTGACGTGTTGGTGGACGCCGATCTCAGCCGGCCTCTGCCGCGTCCCCTGGCGGTGACGAGGTTGCGATTGCAGGCGGTCCCCGGAGTGAGGGCGGTGGTCGCGGAAGTTAAACTCGAAGGGCTGACTGCGATACCGGCGAAAGATGCGGAAGCGTTCTTTCGCCCAAGCGCCGGCTGGTTCACCCCCGACGAGGCGCGCGCGTGGTCGCGCGCCCGCTCGCGCCGGGCCGCCGCCCAACTTCGCGATACCCTGCGTGCGGAAGGGTATGCCGAGGCAAAGGTCGATCTGCTGGAAACCGAGCCGGACGAAAAAAGCGGCGCGGTGCGGCTGGAGGTCCGCGTCAGCCAGGGGCCGCGCTGGCGCGTGACCGGCTGGCGCGCGGAAGTGGCCGGCGGCGGAGAAATTCCCGGAGGGGAACTGGCGGAGCTGCAGGGCGCCACCTGGAGCCACGCCAAGGCGCTCGATCTCGCCCACACGGTCCGCCGACGGTATCACGAGCTCGGATACGCGGAGGTCCGGGCGAGCTGGTCGGCGGAACCGGCCGAAATCGCGCCCGGCGCGACCGAGCGCGGGGTGGTAGCGGTGGCCAGGGTGCAGCCCGGCCCCCTGATCCGCATCGGCGAGGTGCATTTCCTGGGCGCGCACAAAACCAAACCGGAGCTGCTCAGCTCAAGGGCGAAGCTGGAAAAAGGCGCGCCCTACGACCCCAAGCGGATCGACGAGGCGCGGCTGCGTCTTTCGCACCTGGGCGTCTTCCGCCGCATCGAGGCGAGCGAGGAAGCGACGGCGGACCCGGGCGTTCATGATGTGCTATTCCAGATGACCGAGGAAGCGGGCTGGGCCGCGTCCTGGCTGATCGGCTACGGCAGCTACGAGCAGCTGCGCGGAAAGGCGGAGCTAAACCGACGCAATCTCTGGGGCCTGGCGCATCGCGACCAGATCGAGTTTTCGCAGTCCTTCAAGGCCACGCAGGGCGAATACCGCTACACCGTCCCCACCCTGTTCAACGACACGGTGGAAGGTTCGACGCGGTTCTACGGACTGCGCCGGGAGGAACCCGCGTTCCTGCGCGTGGAATACGGCGCGGGACTGGAATTAACGCGCGCCGTGCCCTGGCTCGACGCGCGCGGCAACACAGGCCTGGGCTACGAACTGCTGCGCGCGGACGCCGTGAGCCTCGGGGCGATCAACCAGGAGACGGCGGTGATGGCGCTGCACCTCGGCCTGACGCGCGACAAGCGGGACAACCCGATACGACCGCGCAACGGCTACCGCTGGTCGGTGCAGACGGAGTTCGCCATGCCTGAACTGGGCAGCGAAGTGCGTTACCAACGGGTCGAACTGGCCTACTCCTGGCACCGGCAACTGGGGACGGAACGGTGGGTTCACTGCGGCGTTTCCCAGGGCTTGGTGGGCGGCGGCGGCAACATACCGCTAAACAAGATATTCTTCCCCGGCGGCGAGAGCTCCATCCGAGGCTACCCCGAAGGCGAGGCCGCGCGCCATGACGCCGCCGGGCGCTTGGTCGGCGTGCGCGGCGCCCTGCTCTTCAACCTGGAGCTCGAGCAACAGATCACGGGACGGTGGACGGCGGTGATTTTCAGCGACACCCTTGGAACCGTGACGAAAGCGAGCGACTGGCCATGTGACGAAGTCTTGAGCTCGGCGGGG
>JBEGTN010000444.1:0-2956 GCA_041179405.1 Verrucomicrobiota bacterium | reverse complement strand
AGATCCACGCCTTGCAGACCGGGCAGACGGATGTCCAGCACGGCCACATCAGGTTTGGTCGAGGCGCAAAGCTCCAAAGCGGCATGGCCGTCTCCGCAGGTTCCCACGCATTGGAAGCCTTCTGCGGTGGAGAGTAGCTCCGCCAGCATGTCGCGCACGGCGGTCTGATCTTCGACGATAACAAAGCGTTTCATGAGTGGTGGATATACGGGAGCGGGCGGAGAAGGAGTGAACGCGGAAGCAGCGAAACCTTTTTTGCAACTCACTCGGCGGACTTTTTACGATATAAGCCGATTTTCGCTTCGCAAGCTTCGCACTACGGTAATGTGGGTCGAGAGGGAGTCGAACCCTCAACCAACGCCTTAAAAGGGCGCTGCTCTACCATTGAGCTATCGACCCGTAAAACTGCGAGAGGTTCTGGATGCGTTTGAAGTCGGAATTAGCAAGGGTTTTCTGTAATGATGTATATGTCGATTGACAGTGAGTGCTCCCGGCAGGCTCCTGAAGGCTTGGAAAATGAGTGAACTTTCGGAGAATTCTCCACCCGCTAAAACACCGTCGATCATCGGTGATGGAACATTTGCTGCCGCCGCGCGTCAGAATGCCATCACCACCATGACAGCCAAAGCCGAAGAAGTTGCACTCGACCGCGTTTTGATCGAACGGTTTCGCAATGGCGATGCCGGTGCTTTCGACGAGATGATCACCCGTCACTGGGATCGTATCTACGCGATGGTTCACCAGCTCTTGAGGAATCAACAGGATGCCGAGGAGGTTACGCAGGATGCATTTATCCGCGCCCACCGGGGTCTGGCGAACTTCCGCGGCGACTCCTCGTTCTCTACCTGGCTCTACCAGATCGCCACCAATCTCGCCCGCAACCGTTACTGGTATTGGTGGCGGCGCAAACGCGACCGCACCGTCTCCTTCGACCAGCCCGTGGGCGGCGAGGACAACGACACCCCGTTGTCGGAGGTTTTTGCCAGCGAAGCCGAGACGCCCGGTGACTTGACTGTCACCCAGGAACTGGTGGACCGCATCGCCGTGGGCATGGAAAAACTCGGGGCCAAACACCGCGAGGTCCTGATTTTGCGCAATGTTAAGAATCTTTCATACGAAGAGATATCCGCCATTTTGGGCATCTCGGTCGGCACGGTGAAAAGCCGTATCGCCCGCGCCCGTGACAGCCTGAGAGAAATTATCGGAGGAGACGACCAATGACCGACCTGCGTTTTAAAGAATTACTGAATCTCTACCTCGATCATCGCCTGGGCGAAGCCGAGGCAGTGGAGTTTGAGCAGGCCCTTCGTGCCGACGCGACGCGCCGCAAAATGCTGCGCGATTACACCCTGATCCAAGGTGGCTGCGCCGAGTTGTTTCAACGCGCCGCCGCGCAAGCGCCCTCTTCTGCGGCGGTTTGCCGCTCCCTTCGCTCGGTCGAGTCTCGCCTGTCGCGCTCCGCCTCGGGTGAAACCAGTGTCTGGCGTAGTTGGACTTTCGGGGCCGGTTTTGCCGGCATCGGCCTGGCCGCGTGCGCCACGGCTTTCGTCGTGCTGCGCACGGGCGGTCCCGGTGACCAGGCCGCTCCCTTCGTAGGGGGGCAGCCGAAGGCGGTGGAAGTCGCCGAGATCACTCCCGCCGACACGGCGGTGCCCGTAGTCGTGGAGGGGGTTTCCGAACTCCAAAAAGCGCGTAATCTGACCTTGGCCACCTTGGGTCTTGCCGGCGATGACGCTTCGAGCGCCCGGGCCGACAAGCATTGGGCTGACGCACAGGAAACCTACGAGTTGGCGAATCTTTCACCCTCCGCGCGCAGCTGGATCATTTCCACCTCCGCCCAGGAGGCCAATTGGACGCAGGCGCAGCCCGTTTCGATGGCGTCGATGCAGACAGGCGCGGGGGGCGGCGGTTGGTCACAGGGGGCCTCGGCCTACCGCATCGAATCGGCCGGCTTTCGCTTTGAACGCTAAGCGGACGGGCGGGCTTAACCCGCGAGACAGCGTTTGATGAGCTGCTCGGTGGTGGCAGAGGCGCCGAGCGCGATTTGCGCGCGGCGGACGAGCGCGTCGGCATCGGCCGGCTTGTAGCCGAGCGCGGTGAGCGCGAGCACCGCGTCTCTAAGCGGGGTGTTGGCGTCGATCGCGGGTTCGCCCGCAGCGGCCCCGGCGATGGGGGCGGCGCCGGTGGCGCCGACCTTGGCGCGCAGCTCGATGACGAGACGCTCGGCGGTCTTTTTGCCGATGCCGGGGCACTTGGAGAGCGAGGCGACGTCGCCGTTGCGTATCGAGGCTTCCAATACGGGGAGCGACATCCGGCTCATGATGGTGAGGGCCAGCTTGGGACCCACTCCTGAGACGGTTTCGATCATCAGGCGGAAAAAGTCGCGCTCCTCCGGCGTGGCAAAGCCGTAGAGGGTCTGCGCGTCCTCGCGGTAGATCACGAGGGTGTGGAGCTTCACCTTGGCGCCGGCGGCGGGCAGCTTCTCCGCCGTGGTCACGGGGATGTTTACCTCGTAGCCAAAGCCGTTGAGCTCGACGACGGCGCGCAGCGGAGTGGCTTCGGTGAGCAGGCCTTGGATGGAGGTGATCATGGGAAGAATGACGAATGACTAATGACTAATGTCTAATGTTGAATGAAGACGGCGGATGCCAAGTGGCCACATGCGTTGCCGCTCCATTCGGCATTCGTCATTGGGCATTCGTCATTCCCGCGCAGCGGGTCACTTCAGCCCGAGCACATCCTGCATGTCGTAAACGCCGGCCGGGCGCGAGACGACCCAGAGCGCGGCGCGCACGGCGCCTCGGGCGAAGATGCCGCGGTCGGAGGCCTTGTGGGTGAGTTCGAGCCGTTCGCCCAGGGCGGCGAACATGACGGTGTGGTCGCCCACGACATCGCCGCCGCGCAGCGCGTGAATGCCGACCTCCGTCGGGGTGCGCTCGCCGGTGATGCCCTCGCG
>JBEGTN010000443.1:0-4835 GCA_041179405.1 Verrucomicrobiota bacterium | reverse complement strand
CGGCTTATGCCTGGATCCTTGAACATCGCAACACAGGCAAATACCGAGGCGCAGGCAAATCCAACCTGACGCAGCGCGAGGCGTGTCGAATCGAACAAGGAGATCGGGCGAACATTATTCGCAATACTGGTATTCCGCTCCGCCTGCGCAGCTACCAAGACACCTGTAAATACCGCGATCGGATAAACCCAAAAAGGAAGTAAAGTGCTGAACCTAATCCCTGAATGACTCAAAAAAATCCAGAGCAACGCTGCCTCAACGGCTACGATTGCCTGAAAAAGTGAAACTAAACCTGCATTACGTCGTGCGAGCATTTGTAACTTTGATAACTAATTAAAAAGTTTTCCGCACGAAACGCGCCAAATATCGGCACAATTGACGAATAAATGCATTAAGGAGTGAGGCCCGACTAGTCATTCACCAAAGAACGAGTCTCCTTTATCGTATGATTTTCTGCGTCCAACGCACTCGCAGTGCAAATCAAGACCGTGAACATCAACAACACCGCAGGGCAATGAAACGGGAAATCAATCAGTGCGTATGCCAGTAATACCCCTGCCCCAACCTGCCCCCAACGCTTTAAGGAACCCGTTGGTCCAGAACCATGCACAAGCAAAACGAACACCGGAATGATCAGAACCAATAAACCGACCATGCCGATCTCGGCCGCCATTTCAGCCCAATCATTATGAGCATGCATTACCCGGGTCGTAATCGCTCCAGACGCGGATTTCAGGTAATCCCCTTGGTAAAGCGGAAATACCAAGCCGTAAGACCCGACACCCCATCCCCACACCGGGCGATCAGCCGCCATACGGTATGAATCGCGACTCAAACTGTAGCGCAGATCTTCGCGGCCCATGACTAATTCTTTCAACTGATTTTGAGTGCGCAACCAGTGCGGCCTAAACGTATCCCGATTGATCATTATTCCGGCCACCACGATCCCTCCGACAAAAAGCACGCCGAGCACCATTCGCCCCATTCTTACGAGATTAGTCGGTGCCTGCGAATGGTGCGTGCGCCAAAGCTTCCAGCTAAAGACGCCCAACCCAACGATCAACATCATCAGAGCTATCACCAGACCTGAGCGAGACCCCGGCATCGGAATTGTAATGGTTAGTAACAGAGCGCTCCCCCACCCGATGAAAGAGGTATCCAACCGTCCTCTACCCGTTTGCCAGGATCGTAACGCGGAATGGGCGAAACCCACGGCAACCGCAATGTGAAGCAGCATGAAGGCACTCCAATGATTACGATAGAGAAATGATGCGAAGTGGTAGCCCTGTTGTGCTTTGACAAAACCCAATATGTGACCGCGATCTGTAAAAAAAAAGTAGATGCCCACCAGCGCAACCAAGATACCATGTCCCAGCAATGCGCCCCAAAGCAAACGCACTGCCCGCCGCCCCAATCCGGCCTGCCTCAACGCCGCCCCAAGCAAAAGAGCCGAGAGCCAGGGCAGCATAGCTGTAAAAGTGACGACGGGCGCGACCGTGGACGGCAGCCAGGTAAGATAAGCCTCCCTCTCCATCCACGCATCCGGACGTCCCGGCACACGTTGATACGAAGGATTCAACAGGCTCACCGCCATCAAGAGCGCAAATGCCACGAAGGGCATAAAAGCACGCCAGTTAATGCGCACGCCTTCCCGATGTGAAAACAACACGGAGACTATCGCTAATACGACTGAAAGCACCGTGAAACTGATAGGGGCCCACGATGCCTTGCCTGCAAAACTCCAAGTCGTGATCGCCAGATTGGTAAATACCACCGCACCCACCACCCATTCGGTGCGGCGTAAAGAAGGCGTCGTGTCTCTGACAAAATTGGCCATGTTCGTGATCATGGGCAGTCTGCCAAGCGTCCGGCGCGGTGCGAGAACAGGATTTCGGACGGGGTAAAAAGCGGCGATCTGATCCTGCTTCATTTTGTTTTGCCCACGGCATGAGTTGCGCTAGTTCTTGATCATCTCGTTTGGCGCCGCTTTCGGTCCGCCAACCGGGACGCCCCGTGCGGACGTCCCCTACCAGCGCTCACAGTTATACTACACATCACCGGGACGTGATGGGGCGAAGCTTGTTCATTTTTTTCTAAACAGGCTAAATTCACTGCTCCACTCGCAACATGGCTAAATCATATTCCAAGCCCTCAACCGCATCGCCCGGAGTAATTAACGAGCCATCGGAAAGCCAGCTCGCCATCCAGGCGCAATTCATAGAAATCTTTGTCTCCGCTGCCGCTGTGTTGGGTGTTCCTCGCTCAATCGGTGAGATCTATGGAGTGATTTTTTCCGCACCACGTCCACTGACCTTTCAAGAGATAGTTGAGCGGCTAAACCTGAGCAAAGGCTCGGTGAGCCAGGGTTTGCGCGCGCTGCGCAGTCTGGGCGCCGTGCGCACGGCCTACGTGCCAGGAGATCGACGTGACTACTTTGAGCCCGAGACTGAACTGCGCAATCTAGTGGCAGGACTGCTTCGGGACCGGATCAATCCCCATCTGGAGCAAGCAAAAGGCCGACTGGCCCGGGTGCGACAGCAGGTCACCGACGGCGGGGGACTAAACACCGACGAAGCTCTGGTTTTGCGTGCCCGTGTGGCCAAACTGGAGAGCTGGCGGAAGAAAAGCGCCTTGTTTCTACCACTCGTTACCAAAGTTCTCGGTTAACCCTGGTTCGTCGTCCCATTTATTGCGCACAACTCCGATGAAATCGCTTGATCCAGTCGAACTACGCATACGGGCGCGATCCGGCTGGCTTTGGGTGGATTGGCGAGGACTGCTCGCTTACCGCGACTTGATCTTGCTGCTGGTGCGACGCGACTTCGTTTCGAAATACAAACAAACCATCCTCGGTCCGGTGTGGGCGGTGGTGACGCCCGTAGTGACAGCGGTGGTATTTGCAGGGGTATTCGGAAAGGTATTACGAGTTTCCACCGACGGCGTTCCGCCTTCGCTCTTTTACCTCTGCGGGTTGCTGGGGTGGAACTATTTTAACCAGACGCTCAACGCCACCAGCAACACCCTGCGCGGCAACTACGCGATTTTCAGCAAGGTGTATTTCCCCCGTCTGGTGACACCCCTCGCTACAGCGCTCGCCAACCTCGCCGCAGCCGGAGTGCAACTCCTCACATTCGGAGCGGTCTACGTGGTGGCGCTGGCATCCATCCCGGCGATGGCGGCAAGACCGACTTGGTGGGCGCTCACCCTTCCGCTATTATTTCTTCACCTCGGAGCACTGGCGCTGGGAGGTGGTTTGCTTCTCTCGGCCGTAACGGCAAAGTATCGGGATTTCCAGCACGTGGCACCCTTCATACTCAATCTGCTCATGTATGTGACGCCGGTTATATACCCCATGTCACAAATCCCGGAAAAGTGGCGCTGGCTGGCGGCAATCAACCCCGTGGCACCTGTCGTGGAGGCATTCCGCGCCGTGCTCCTGGGCACGCCCTCCTTCGACCCCGCCTACTACGCGCTCTCGGTCGCGGTGAGCGCTGCGGTGCTCATTATCGGCGTCGGCTATTACCAGCGGCTGGCACGAGATTTCGTGGACTACGCCTGAGTCCCATCCTGCTCGTTCACAAAACCAAAGTCAGTCTCGCGACCACTTCCCTTTCACACCTGTTCATGTCACGGCCCATCATCGAGGTTTCCGGTCTCTCCAAACGCTACGTTCTGGGAGAAATTGGTTTTTCCAGCTTCAGGGAAGAAACCCAGCGCTGGATAAATCGCTGGCGCGGCCGGGGCTCGGCTTCCGACAAAGCCACTCTTGGTTCAGCTGCCACCGAGCGTGAATTCTGGGCGTTGCGCGATGTATCGTTTTCGATCAATCCCGGAGACGTTGTCGGCATCATCGGCCGAAACGGCGCGGGCAAAAGCACTTTGCTCAAGATCCTCAGCCGTATCACAGAGCCCACCTCCGGCGAGGTCATCCTGCGAGGTCGTGTCGCCAGCCTGCTCGAGGTCGGCACCGGCTTTCACCCCGAGCTAAGCGGCCGGGATAACATTTTTCTAAACGGTGCCATCCTCGGCATGAAGCGTCCCGAGATCGCCGCCAAGCTCGACGAAATCATCGCCTTCGCTGAAATCGAAAAGTTCATCGACACCCCGGTGAAGCGCTACTCGAGCGGCATGTATGTAAAGCTCGCCTTTGCCGTTGCCGCCCACCTCGAGCCGGAGATCCTGATCGTGGATGAAGTCCTGGCCGTGGGTGACAGTCGGTTTCAACAACGCTGCGTGGAGAAGATGCGGTCACTCGCCCGGAGTCGCGGCATGACGTTGTTGTTCGTAAGCCACAGCATGGGGTTGATTCGCACCCTGTGCCAACGCGGTATACTCCTCTCCAACGGCGCGGTTTCCTGTTCCGGAGACACCAACGAGGTTATCTCGCGCTACCTGAGCGACGCCGTCCCTCGCGATACGAATCTCGCGCAGCGAACCGACCGGGCAGGGAGTGGACGCGTGCGGCTTCAGGCGATCATCCTGCGGGATGCCTCCGGCCGGCCGGCGACCCGCTTCGCCGCCGGTGCCTCGCTCTGCATCGAGCTGCACACCTCGGCTAGCGCGGACAACCTCACCTGCTTCATCAATTTGATGGACGACCTCGGCCTGCCCGTCGCGCATTTCAACAGCACGCTCTTCCCACGCGGCGACGCTGTGGCCTCCGGCTCCGCCAATATCATGTGCACCATACCCGCGTTGCATCTCAACGACGGCCGCTACTCACTCAATGTCTGCCTGCGCAACGAGCACGAGTTTCTCGACGACATCGAGTCGGCCGCAGGTTTCGAGGTGGAACTGGCCCCGGCCGCTCTCCTTGGCAACGAGGCCGCGCCAAA
>JBEGTN010000442.1:0-6563 GCA_041179405.1 Verrucomicrobiota bacterium | reverse complement strand
GGCATCTACGCCGCCGAGTCCGACTACGGCGGCGGCATGTGCCTCGACCCCGAAGACCCCCGCATCGTCTATATCTCCACCAACGCCGCCTCGCCGTTCGCCCTGGGCGACGTGAACAACGTCCCGCTCGCCGCCAACGCCCGCTACGAGATCTGGCGCGGCTTCACCGCCGACGGCGGGCTCACCTTTACCTGGACCGCCATCACCTCCGGCTCCACCGCCGACAACCTTCGCCCCATCATCCCGCTGCACCACGGTCGGACCGAGTGCCTGCTCTGGTTTTACGGCACCTATAACTCCTATACTAGTTTCTCCACCCAGGTGCTCGGCCGCCTCGGCGTGCCCGCGACCTCGTTGTCCACTTGGGCGGCGGCCAACACCCTCGCGCCCGCCGTTATCGCGACCGACGACACCGACGCCGACGGCGTGCCCGACCTGCTCGAATACGCCTTCGGAGGTGATCCTCGCGCGGCGGCCTCCGCCCCGAGGATGACTTTCGACGGGACGAGCTGCGATTTCCCGATGGACCCCGCCCGACCCGACGTCGAGTTCACGCTCGAGCGCTCCGAGGATCTTGTCTCCTGGGACGGTGTTGCCGTGATTCGCCGCCCCGGCCTGCCTTCCGAGTTTGCCTCCGGCTACTCCGCGCAAGTGCCATCGGCTGCGGGCGTCGCCCGCGTCCTGTTGGACGCCGCCACCCCTGCGTCGCGGGTTTTCTACCGGCTCGAAGCCGGCCGCGTAAGATGAGCCTGATGCGCGTCCAGTGCTTCGCCGGACGGTGGTTTGTCCTGTGCCTTTCCGGACTGCTGTGGCTCGCGTCCCCGTCGCGAGCGCAGGATACGCTCGCCCGGCGGCGCGATATCGAGGCGGCCATGCGCCGGGCAAACGAGTATTACCAATCCCACTACGCCCTCGGCTCGGCGGTCTGGAATCGAGGGGCCTACCACGGCGGCAACCTCCGCGCCTTCCAGGTGCTCGGTCTCGCCGCTGATCGCGACTACTCGATTTCCTGGGCGACCGCCAACAGCTGGAGTCTCGGCCCTGAATCCGGTGGATCGGCCGACGCCGACTCTCAAGCCTGCGCGCAGGCCTACCTCGACCTCTACGAGCTCGACCCGCAGCCCGTGCGCAAGGCCGCGATCAAGGCCCGCTACGATGTGCTGGTCGCCGATCCCGCCGCCGATGACGACTGGTGGTGGATAGACGCCTTCTACATGGCCGGCCCGACCTTCGCCCGGCTTGCTCGCATCGAAAACAACCCCGCCTACTTTACCCAGTTGGAGCAGATGTATGCCAACATGAAGAGCACCCGGGGGCTCTTTGATCCCGCGCGCGGCCTCTGGTATCGCGACGCGACGGCCAAGGCGAAGACGGGAGCCAACACGCCGCAATTCTGGGGTCGAGGCAACGGCTGGGTCATCGCGTCTTGTGCGCGCATACTGGCGCAACTCCCGTCCGGCGACCCGCGCCGCGCCGAGTTCGCCTCGATGCTGCAAACCATGGCGGCGGCGCTGCTGCCCTTGCAGGGCGCGGACGGGTTTTGGCGCTCGAACCTGCTTTTTCCCTCCCAGTATTCCAACCCCGAGACGAGCAGCACCGCCTTCTTTACCTACGCCCTGGCCTACGGCGTCAACGAGGGTGTGCTCGACTCGGCCATTTACGGGCCGGTCGTCGAGCGTGCCTGGACCGGCCTCACCACCATCGCGCTCAATGCCGAGGGCCGTCTTGGCTACGTCCAGCCCGTCGGCGCCGCGCCCGGCGCCGCCACGGTGGATGGCCAGCAGGATTACGGCTACGGTGCGTTCCTGCTTTTGGGCTGCGAAATGCTCCGCGCCCTTGGCGGCCCCGCGCCTGTTTCGGCCGTCGCGGGTGCCGATCGCGCACTCACCGATGTGGATGCCACTTACGATGAACACGTGGTTCTGGCCGCCGCTGCCTCGGTCGTTCGCGATTCGAGCCCTGTGGCCTATTCGTGGTGGCTTGGTTCCATCCTGCTCGGCGAGGGTCCGGTGCTGGATGTCGCGTTTCCTTTGGGCACGCACACGGTCATCCTTCAGATCACGCATGGTTCGGACCCGGTCTATTCTGATTCGACGAATGTCACCGTCACCTCTGCGGCACCGGCCGCGATCACAGTGACTGCAATCGGAAATCAAGTGGGCAACACCCCTCAAAACACGCTCGACGGGAGTCTCGCCACGCGTTGGTCACAGGATGGATCCGCGCAATGGATCGCGTATCAACTGCCCTCGACCGTCACACTGGATCATGTCGCGATCGCCTTCTATGCGGGAGACGTCCGCCAGTCTTTTTTCGATCTTCAGATCTCGGTGGACGGCGTGACTTGGACGACGGTTTACAGCGGGGCCAGCAGCGGATTGGGGCTCGGGTTGGAGACGTTTTCTTTTCCGGCCCAGCTCGCGCGTCACGTTCGTTACATGGGCTACGGCAACAGCGTCAGCATCTGGAACAGCCTGACCGAGGTGAGTATTCCGCTGCCACAAACCATCGATAGCTACGACGGCGACGCCGATGGCGTGCCGGATGCCTGGGAGTTGAATCACCTCGGGACCACGGACCGGGCCGCCTTGTCGGTGCTGGCGGGCACCGGACAGACGGTGCGGGATGCCTACATCACCGGCGTCGATCCGGCGGCCATGCAGAATGACCCCGCCCTCTCCATTGTGGGCGGTGCCGTCGACGGGTTGAGTATCCGGCTGCTTCCCCGGGCTGCCTTCGGTCCTGGATACGCAGGAAAAACACGCAAATACCGTGTGGTCACCAGCGCGTCGCTCGCGCCCGCTTCCTGGCAGGCGGTGCCCGGTTACGAGAGTATCTCCGGGGATAACGTTCCGGTTATTATTCCCGTCGCTGTCCCGGTCGGGCCACGTTTTTACCGCGCTGAAATCTGGTTAGAGTAATCTTCCTCCCTTCGCTTTTCCCCTATGCACGCCACCCCCCGCATCGCCCTGCTGGCTGCGAGCCTGCTGTCCTTCGTTTCCGTCTTTGCCCAAAACAGCCAGCCCGGCGATGTCGCCGATGTGCGTTTCCATCTCACCGCGCGCCCCTGGCGGCCGGTCGGCGACACGACGATTGATCTGCTCGATCACCTGGAGCCGGTCGTTCGCGCCATATCCGGTCTCCAGTATTTCAATACGGCCAACCTCGCAGACGTGAACAACGGAGCCATCCGCGACCCCTACAACAACGCCGAGGTTCAATACTCCACGCCCTATTTCACCTTCGCCGCCGCCACGCTGCTCGCACATGACCGCGCTCCCGATCTCCTCACCGCCACGGTGCGCGCCATGGATCGCTGCACCCAGGATATTTCCGACGGCAAGGCCACGGACAACCACGGCGAGTTCTTCGTCGCGCCGATGATGAAGGCATACCGGCTTTTTACCGCGCTTCAGATAAAATACCCGACCGAAATCACTGCCGCAAAACTCGATCTTTGGCGCGCCCGCCTCTCGCTGCCCCGCGCCCAGTTCCTGAATCTGGGCGTTAAACAAAACTGGCGCACCTACGCTTCGAAGGGCGAGTGGCTGCGCCAGCAAGACGGCTTCACCACCGGCAGCACCGCCTGGATCGAAGGCAACTGGACCCTCGCGGGCGAAGGCGCGCAACGCGAGCGCTTCACCCGCGCGGAAACCCTCGGCTTCACTCCCGCGCTTAACCTCTACCACGACGATACCGGCGCACCCGAGACCTTCGCCTACAATGGAGGCGCCACCGGCAATCTCCTCGATATGCTGGAGAGCGGTTACGATGGCGCTTCCGCCGCCGAGATGCGCACCCTGATCGAACGCAACCTCTCCGCCTGCCTCTTGCTTATGGGCGGCTCCGGCGAAGCTCCCGCCGGCGGCCGCACCGGCGACCACGTGTGGAACGACATCGTTTACGGCAACGACTTCGACCTCATGGCGGAGATCGCGTATCGCACCGATGCGACCGACCGCCGCGCCGGCCAGTTTCGCCGCGCGGCCCGCCTCGCCTTCCGCAGCGGGTGGCGTTTCCAGCAGGAGCCTGGCTGGATGTCGGTCACCAAAAGCCTTTTCCCGCCCGCGCTCAAAAACCGTTACGCAACCTACAGCGCGCTCACCAACTACAACGGCTATTTTCAGATCCACAGTGCCGAGGCGATCGCCAACCGCCGCACCGAGATACCCGAACAGGCCACGCCCGCCGAGATCGGCGGCTACGCGCTCACGCTTCCGTCCTCCTACGCCAACTCATTTCTGAACGCCGGCGGCATGCAGCTCCAGCTCTGCACCCAGGGCCAGACCGATAACTACGCCGGCGTGCAGTGGAGCACCCTGGGCATCGTCCGCTTCAGCCGCGCCGGTTGGGACTCAAGACTCGGCCCGGCCAATGGCGCCACCACCTCGACCTACACCAACAGCGCCGCCTTCGCCCCCGCCTTTTTTGAAAATGGCGCGTGGGTGCGAGTGAGCCAGTTTCCAGCCCGCTACGCGGGCAGCTTTACGCCCGAGTTTGTGCACCCTTTGCTGGTGCGCGGCACCTACACGCTGGCCCCGCGCGCCGGCCAGACCGGGCCGGCCTTCACGCTGAAAATCACGCTCACGCCCGACGGTGCGCTCATCGACACCGCCCGCACCAGCGGCACCGAGCCCTGCGCGGTCATCTGGCCTTTGTTGGATTTCGATGGACGCACGCAACTGGAGCGCACCACCACCGCGCAGGTTGCCACCACCGCGTATCCAATCACCGTCGGCGCTGAGAGCGTGATCCAAGCCGAGGCGGCAACGAACGTCTCGGGCGGCACCTTGATTGAGGCTAACCACGTCGCCTATCACGGCACCGGTTTCGCCAATCTACCGGCGAGCGGCGGGGTGTTGGAGTGGGCCGCTATCGACGGCGGGGCAGGGGGGCGCACCGTGATCGGCTTTCGTTTCTCCTACGGTGCGGGCATCGCTTCCGCCTCCACCCGCACGGTCAACCTCACGGTCAACGGCACCACCACGCCGCTCACGTTCGTGACTACCGGCACCTTCGAGGAGTGGCACCAGATTTATGTTCCCGTGACTCTCGCCGCCGGTGTGGCCAACACGATTCGGATTACATCCACCGGCCAGGATTCGGCCAACATTGACGAGCTGCGCGTGCGTGCGCCGGCACCCGCGGCAGTCGAGCCCGACCAGCAGGCCTTCATCGCCCTGCGCTCCACCCATCAACTCGACGCCTCGGCTGCCACCATGCGCACCGCCTACGGCGATGTTCGGCCGGTGCAGGTCACCGACAGTGCAGGCGGCGTGATCGAGACCTTTGTATATCCGCGGTCGGCCGGCGATCCCTCGGCTGAGGCGGTGCGCACCAGCTTCAGCCGCAACGGAGCCGATTTCGGCTCCGTGTTGGGCCGCGTGACGGGCAACCTCTACATCGGTCGCACCTCGGCCGGTGGTCGCGGTGATTCGATCGACCTGAACAACGACGGCACGGTTGACGTGAGCTTCAGCCAAACCTGCGACTTTGTGCTGCAACTCGACGCGGGCAAAGTCACCGCCATCGAGGCAGACCGCGCCGTGACCGCGACCCTCGCGGGTCGCGTGGTGCAGCTCGCTCCCTACACGCCGGTGGCTGTTTCCGTGTCCGATTACGCATCGTTTCAGGGCACCTGGTTCGATGCGGCGCAGCAGGCCGACGTCTTCACGAGCGGTCCGCTGGCTGATGCGAATGCCGACGGCGTGCCAAACCTGCTCGCCTACGCCGCCGGCCTCGATCCGTGGACGCCTGCGACGAACGCGAATTTCGGGCGGCCGTCGGTGGCGGTCTCCGAGGAGCGCCTCATGCTCAGTTATGCCAGGCCTTTCGCGGTTTCGGATATCGATTACACCGTGGAGGTGAGCGGCGACCTCGCCAGTTGGTATTCGGGCAGTGGTTACACGACCGAGCTTGGGCGGACTCCACTGGATGAAAGAAGAGAGAGGGTGGATGTGCGCGACGACCTGGCGTTCGGCGACACGTCGCGCCGCTTTATTCGCCTGCGCGTCGCCCAGGTGCTCCCGTAATTTACCGGGCTCGATGATTATGGCCTGCGTTTCAACGAGATCTTGGTCTGCCATTCACCGCTGGGTTTACGCTAATCCGTCGGCGAGTTTGCCGCAGAGGTGATCGTCACTCATTCATCCGTGAGCGCATACCCCCTACTGTGCGTCCACCCCAATCCCCCTTGGCAGAGTTCCCGCTGCGCCACCCCCTCAACCCCAGTTGTCCCTAAACATGAAGCCCAACACATCCTCCCGTCTCGCCAGCGCCCGTCTGCATTCCGCCATTTCGGCGCTACCCAAGCTCTCTTCCGTCGGATTTGTGGTTGCGGCTTGTGCGCTTGGATCATCAGGCGTCTTCGGACAGACGACCATTGTTGCCGGGCAGAACACGCTTTCCAATAACTCTTCGGTTGCCCTCGGTGCCCTGACGCGGAATGCCGGTGGCACTTTATTGGTGACCGGCACCGGAGCGGGAACACTTTCGGCCACTGGCACTTTGACTAACGGCATTTTGCCTTGGGCTGCCATACAGTCCAGTGGAACGGCGGCAAA
>JBEGTN010000441.1:0-5370 GCA_041179405.1 Verrucomicrobiota bacterium | reverse complement strand
TTCCCTTCTCGGTGGTAGCCGAGGTTAGAACGGGGTTGAGTAGTTCTAGCTACCCAACGCCGGAAACCTGCGTCGCATGGGCGGCGCAGGCAACCCTTTTTTCGGAGGCCGCATGACCGTCGCCCAACGCTCTCTCTACTTTTGCGCCTGGGCTGACTGCCGCAAGGCCCTCGTCGCCCTCGGTCGCGATGCGAGCGACGAGGCCCGCCACGCCCTCCAGGCCGAGGCGCTCGACGGCAAAAAGAAGAGCAGCACCGCGCTCACCAACGGCGAACTGGACCGCGTCCTGGCCAAGTTCCGCAGCTACTCCGAGCCCGGCGATCTAAACGCCCAGCTCAAGCCCGAGGAGGATGCCGAGGCCAAACGCAGCCGCATGATGGAGCGTTGCGAGAAGGCGTCGGCCGTCTTCATCACCGGTGATGGCCCCTTGGTCAGCCTGCACCGCCGCAACTGGCTGAATGCCGCTGCGCGCCGTGCAGCCGGGGCCGACTTCGACCACTGCATGCCCGACCAGTTGACCAAGCTCGCCTACATCCTGGAGGCGCGGGTGAGGGCCAAATACAAGGCCGATGCAAAAGAGGACGCGGCTCGCGCCGTCGCGGCCGGCGAAGCAACCGACCGCTCGAATCCATTCTGATCCATGAGCGCGCCCACCATCACCGCCTATGATGTCGAGCGCCTGGTCGATACCCTCGGCGCGCTCGCCGACTGGGCGACCGCCGCGCAGCTCAGCACGATCCTCTGGGGTGCGGATAACGAGGGCAACAAACGCCGCGTGCGCGCCCTGGCCAGCGCGGCCGGCAGCGGGGTGGTGAGTTATCCCGGCTCGAAAGGCTACAAGCTCTGGAAGCTCTGCACCGGCGACGAACTCCACCACTGCATCAACGCCTATACCACCCAGACCGACGACATGCGCCGCCGCCGTGATCTCTACCGTGCGCGCCTGCACCGCGAGCATCCGGTCCCGGCGACCCGTTTCCAGCCCGATCCCAGCCTCCGCCCGAGCACCGAGCAGCTCGCCCTCCTCTGATGGCCCTCGACCGTGATGTGCAAGAGCGCGATGCCCGGCGCGAATCCCTGGCGGTTGCCGAGGCTCGTTTCCTGCGTGAGCGGGCCGGAGTTGATCGGCGTGAGCGGCTCGCCGCCTGGCGCGAGTGGGTGGCCAAGAAGCTGATCGCCGACTTCATCCTACCCGCCGATCCCGCCAAGCGCGACCGCCTGATCGGTCAATGCACGGCGGAGCTGGAGGTGTTGGTGCGCCAACTCTTCGACCGGGGATGGTTAATCGAAGGCAAACGCCTCGCCCAGGTAGTGGGCGATTGCCTGGCACCCATTGCCGCCGCCCAGCAGGCCGGCAAGATCGGCGACTTTTACCCCTACTTCCGGTCATCGGTTCGCCGCTATGTCGGTGCTAATGCTGAAGAGATCCAACAGGCGACCCGCCGCGACGGAGCCGAGGCCGGCGCGATCAGCATCGGGGCGGTCATGGCGGGGTTAGTGGGTCGCATCGCAGGCCCCAGCATCGTGGAGGTCGTCGGTGACCGTGCATCGTATGTGCAGCCGTCAGAAAAGGCCATTGCACGCGGCCGGGGGCGACCGCACAAGGTCACCGGCAGCGAGACGTTGCCCCTGTTTGACGTTGGCGAGTGATTCCAAAAGCTACCGGAATACAGTCAATCTGGCCCAAATCATTCCAATTCCAATAAACGCGGGCGGCGGGTTTCATAAATCATTGGTTTTCGCGCACGTTCAGGATTTTTTGCGCTGATTTATCTAATTCTTATCTTTCACTGGAATCCTCAGTTCCTAGGCGCTTGAGTAACTCAGCCTCGTCGATCACCTCGATCCCTCGTTCACGGGCCTTGGTCAGCTTGGAGCCAGGTTCGGCACCGGCCACCAACAAGGTGGTCTGGCGAGTCACATCAGTCGCAACCGTGGCGCCGGCGGCGATCAGGCGTTTGCTGGCCTCGGCCCGCGTCCAGTGCGTAAGGGTTCCCGTCAACACCACCACTTGGCCCCGTAACACTTTCGCGCCCTCGCCGGAAGAGCCGGGTAAAAGCGTTTTCGCCCACGAAACTCCGACGTTCGCCTCTCGCAGAGCCGTCAACTCGGCGCGCACGTCCGGCCGGTGTAGATACCCAGCCAGCTCCCAGGCCGCAGTCTCGCCCAAACCTGCGCCGCCCTCATTCTGCGGTCGACGCAAGGCTTGCACGTCCACCTCGGCCAACGCTTTCAGGCCCGTCACCACCGCGCCCAGTGACCGCGCGCCCCCCTCCCCCACCCCGGGCAAACCCAGCGCGTAGATCAAACGCGCCCCGTCCGTTTGCGCGGTCAGGCGGCTCGCGGCCAGGGCCGCCATGAGCTTCGCGGCCGAGCGCTCCCCGAGCCCGGGCAAAGCCGCCCACTCCTCGGCGCGCAGCCGATAAAGGTCCGCCGGGCTCCTTGCCAGACCGCGCGTCACCAAAGCATCCACCAACACCGGCCCGAGCCCCGCGATGTCGAGCGCGGCCGGCGTCGCAAAATGCCCGATCCGCCGCGCCACTTGCGCCGGGCACGACCGGTTCATGCACCGATAACCCGCCTCGCCTGCTTCCTGAATTAACTTCCCGGCGCAGCTCGGGCAGATAGAGGGAAACACATACGGCACCTCCGCGCCGGTGCGCCGCGCTTTCTCCACGCCGACAATGGCCGGGATAATCTCGCCGGCCTTCTCCACCGTCACCCAATCCCCCACCCGCAGATCGCGCCGCGCGATCTCGCCGGCGTTATGCAAAGTCGCCCTCGCGATAGTCGAGCCCGCCAGTTCCACCGGGGCCAGCTCGGCGACGGGCGTCACCACCCCGGTGCGGCCGACTTGCAGCGTAATACCTAGCAAGCGCGTCACCACCCGCTCCGGCTCGAACTTCCGCGCCAGCGCCCAACGTGGCGCACCTGGCGCCAGCCCGAGCTCTTCTTGTTGCGACACCCGTTCAACCTTCAAAACCACCCCGTCCACCGGCAAGCCCAGCCCCGGCGCAGCCGCCCTCACTTCCGCCACCGCCGTGCCCAACCCGTCCGCGCCCGTCACCACTTTATCGATACCCACCACCGGCAGTCCCCACGCCGCCAGCTTCGCGCGAAACTCCCCCAGCGTCGCCGGCCGGTCCACCGCCGGTGACCACGCGCCCCAACCGTAACATACCAACTCCAACCGCCGCCCCGCCACTTCGCCCGCGTTCTGCGAACGGATCGTGCCGACCGCCACGTTGCGCGGATGCGCGAACAAATCTTCGCCCGCCGCCTCCCGCACCGCATTCAACCGCGCAAACTCCGCCGTCCCCATGTAAATCTCGCCGCGCAACTCCACCACCTCCGGCCCCCTCCACGCCGTCGCACCCTTCCCTTCCCCGCCGCCGTCTCCGTTTGCGCAGAGTTGTTCCACCAATCCGCGCACCAGCAACCGCGCGTTCGCCGTGATGTCATCGCCGTCCGTTCCGTTGCCGCGCGTCACCGCCCGCACCAGACGGCCCTTCTCATAAGTGAGGCTCACCGCCAGCCCGTCATACTTCGGCTCCACGCGAAACCTCACCGCCCCGCGCCCGAGCTTCGCCTCCACCCGCGCCACGAAAGCCGCCACTTCCTCGTCCGAATACGCCTTGGTCAAACTCAACATCGGCTCGAGATGGTGGTAGCTTTGAAACCCAGCCGAGCGATCGTCACCCAGCGTTTCTCCCGCCGCACCGCCCCCGCCAGCCTTATCCAACTCCGCCGCCCGCGCCTCCAGCGCCCTCAGCTCCGCTTTCAACTGGTCGTATTCGTAATCGCTGATTACCGGCGCCGCCTTGCGGAAATACAACTCGTCGTGCCGCGCGATTTCGCGACGGAGTTCCCTCAACCTCGCCAGCGCGTGCTCACCCTCCATCGCCGCCACCCGAACGGCAACCGACGTCCCGCCATTCGCCGCCGCCGTCGGCTCCGCCCCCTGCGCCACCATCCCGACACCCCGTCCCGCCACGAAAACCACGAGCACCAGCACCACCAGCGCCGCCCGACACCTCCGCCAGCCGTTTTCCAATTTCATCCCCCAAAACGCTTCCCAATCACCCGCTTCACGCAACCCAAACCGCCCGCCGTCCGATCCAAAGTGACCTATCATACCATTTCGCTTTCAAAAGTATAATAACTAGAGGGCGAGCCAAGGGAAGGCGGTGAGGCTACGCAGGCGATTGGAGTCGGCCGCGAGTTCGTCCAGCTGGGTTTTTAGCCGAACTTCAACATCGGCAAGGGTAGCGAAGAGCTGATTGGCAAAGCCCTTTTCGCGGGTTTCGTCCCAGATGTGTTCGCTCGGATTGCATTCCGGACAATAGGGAGGCAGGTGCCAGAGACGAAGTCGCTCTGGCACCGGCAAGGCCCGCGCCTTGTGCCAGCCCGCGCCATCGAGCACGAGCAAGAGCGGTTCGTCGGGCCAGGCGTCCGAGCAGATCCAGCAGGAACAGCGACATGGCGGCGGTGTTGCACTTGGGAGAAAGTCGATGGACCAGTTCGCCGCGTGCGGGCGCGACAGCGGCAAAGGCATACAACGACTCCCTGACTACTTGGCGTGGCACCTTGGGGCGAATCGGTGCCGGAGCCCAGCAATCAGTGAGATTGCTGATGCGTCCAAAGCGCCCCTCGTCCATGAACACCACCAAGGGTGCGCGTCCTCGCCGGGCACGCTCGACCGCTACTTCCGTGGCGAAGTTTTTTTAAAAGCCGCCTCCGTCACCGGATCCTTCTTGGGGTGGCTGGGTCTGGGCGTGAGTTTGCGCCAACCAGCCTTGGCCAGCAGGCGATATACGCTCGAGAGGGCGACCTTGTGCCCGACCAGCCGTTCGTAATCCCGCTTGAAAACATTGGCCACGACGATGCCGCCCTGAGCTGCGGCCGGGGCGTGCCGGTCGAGCAGGGTTTTGGTCTGGTCGGCGGTTAACAAGGTGCGCCGGCAGCCACCTCGACCGGGCCTGCCGATCAGACATGTCTCGCCCTCCTGCAAAAACCGGGAATGCAGCACGCGCACCGAGTGCACGCTCAAACCGGTCAGCTCGGCGATCTTGGCCGGGGGTAACGCGTCCGAAGCTCGCATCAAAACCGCTTGGATCCGCCGCTGCTCCGCCACGTCCTTGGCTCGGCGAAGCAAGACCCGCATTCGCTCGGCGGTATTCGCAGGAAAATCTTTAGGTGGGCGCATAAAAAAGCCTTCTGGGGCATCCCCAGAAGGCATGGTTATTATATTTTAGAAAGCGAAATGGTATGAGACCGCTCCGTCTCCGCCGCACCTCCGCTCCCAAACCCGGTCGCACACGAAGTGCGGCCCTGCGTCAGAACTGGCTTGGAGGCGTGGCTTTACACGGA
>JBEGTN010000440.1:0-2623 GCA_041179405.1 Verrucomicrobiota bacterium | reverse complement strand
TCGATTATCGTCTTCGCGAATATGCCGCCGCCGTGCGCAGCCTAAGCACCACCACAGGCCTGGATTACTCCAAACAAATGCAGATGCGTGATCTCCTCTTGCTCGCCGAGCATCCCGCGCTTCGCTGAGCCGCGCCCTGTCCCCTGCCCGTTGCAGCCGGAAAAAACGCCGCCCGCGCCACCTTTCCCGGCACCGCCAGCATTTCTCGCTGTCCCCTTCGTCGCCGTGTCCGCAAGCTGCGATCCGGCCACGGCCTCCGACACCTCATGCGGGACTACTTCATAAGACGCCTTCTCCTGATCCCCCCGACTTTGCTGGGGATCACGTTGATCGTTTTTTTCATCACCCGTCTGGTCCCCGGCGGCCCCATCGAACGCGCCCTCGCCGAGGCCCGCCAGGTTGATACCGGCGGCGGCCGTGCCGTTATCTCCGCTGGCTCCAACACTTCCCTCTCCGCCGAGCAACTCGAGCAGCTCAAGCGTTTCTACGGTTTCGATAAACCTTGGTATTCCGCCTACGCCTCCTGGACCGGCAAGGTCGTGCGCGGCGACCTCGGCGACTCCTACATCTACCACCAGCCGGTCTGGACCGTCATCGCCTCCAAACTCTCCGTCTCCATTTACTACGGTCTGCTCACCACGATCCTCACCTACGCGGTCTGTCTTCCCCTCGGCATCGTCAAAGCCGTCCGCCACCGCACGCCGATGGACAACCTCACCTCAGTCGTGGTTTTCGCCGGTTACGCCGTGCCCGGCTACGTCCTCGGCAGCCTGCTGCTCTTCGTCTTCGCCGCCCGGCTGGAATGGTTCCCGCTCGGCGGCTTCGTGAGCGACAACTTCACCGAGCTTGGCCTCACCGCCAAGGCCATCGACCTCTTCCGCCACACCGCCCTCCCGCTCACCGCCTACATGGTCGGAGGCTTCGCCTTCACCACCTTGCTCATGAAGAACCACCTCATGGACAATCTTGCCGCCGACTACATGCGCACCGCCGTCGCCAAGGGCGTGCCCTTCCGCGCCGCCGTCTTCCGCCACGCCCTGCGCAACTCCCTCATTCCCCTCGCCACCACCTTTGGTCAAAACATCGGCCTCGTGCTCACCGGTTCCTTCCTCATCGAAGTCGTCTTCGACATCGATGGCATGGGGCTGCTGGGCTTCAAATCCCTCGTGGATCGCGATTATCCCGTCGTGCTCGGCATTCTGCTCATTTCCTCCGCGCTGCTCCTCATCGGCAACATCCTCTCCGACCTGCTCGTCGCCCTGCTCGACCCGCGTATCCGCTTCAACTGACCGCTTTCCCGCGTTTTCCGCCCGATGTCCCTCCGCCTCAATCCGATCACCCGCAAAAAACTCCGGCGCTTCCGCTCGCTCCGGCGCGGCTACTGGTCGTTTTTGCTGCTCGTCGCGCTCGTGCTCTTCGCCTGCGTCGCCGAGCTTTTCATCAACCACCGCGCCCTCGTCGTCCGGCACGATGGCCACTGGTTTTTCCCCACCTACGGCGCCATGCTTCCGGGCAAAACCTTCGGTCTCGATTACGAATGGGAGACCAACTACCGCGATCTCCACGCCCGCCTCCACCCGCCCGCCTCCGCCGACGCCGCCACCCGCTCCGCCGCCGACGCCGCCCGGGCTCGCGGCGACTTTGTGCTGCTCCCGGTCATCCCGTTTAACCCGATCGAAAACTGCTACGCCGACCAATACTTCAAACCCCGCGCGCCCGACTTCGCGCAGCGCCACTTCCTCGGCACCGACACCCAGAATCGCGACATCCTCGGCCGCCTCGTCTATGGCTTTCGCCATGCCCTTATTTTCTCCGTCTGGTTTGTCGCCGGCGTTTACGGCCTCGGCATCATCCTCGGCTGCGCGATGGGCTACTACGGCGGCACCTTCGACCTGCTCGTGCAGCGTCTCATCGAGATTTGGTCCAACATTCCTTTTCTCTACGTCGTCATCATCGTCGCCTCCCTCATCAAGCCGGGCCTCGGCTGGCTCGTGGCCATCAACGTCGCCTTCGGCTGGATGGGCCTGACCTACTACATGCGCACCGAGACCTATAAGGAAAAAGCCCGCGACTACGTCGCCGCCGCCCGTGTGCTCGGCGCGAGCGATACGCGCATCATCCTGCACCACATCCTCCCCAACACCGCCGCCACCCTCGTCACCTTCGTGCCTTTCACCGTCGCGGGCGCCATTGGCTCTCTCACTGCGCTTGATTTCCTGGGGTTCGGACTTCCCGTTCCTACCCCAAGTTGGGGCGAGTTGCTTAGCCAGGGCACCAAACAACTCACCCTCGCTCCTTGGATCGTTCTATCCGCTTTCTCCGCCATGACCCTCGTGCTCATCCTCGTCACTTTCGTCGGCGAGGCCGTCCGCGAGGCCTTCGATCCCAAAAAATTCACCCTTTATCGCTAACAGCCCCCGCAGCCGGGGAGATCCTAAATCCTAATTTCTAAATCCTAAATCCGATGCTTTCCCTTTTCGCTCCCTTCGCGTCCTTCGTGGTTAAAAAACTCCGTCCCCTCCGTCCCCTCCTCTCCGTCCGCCTTCGCCTCGTCCTTCTTTCCGCCTCCGCGACCCTCCTGCTCGCCGCCTGCTCCAAACCCTCCGCCGACGCGCCTGCCGCC
>JBEGTN010000439.1:0-6194 GCA_041179405.1 Verrucomicrobiota bacterium | reverse complement strand
GGGCCCGGTGGAACGAAGACATCACGCACGGTGAAGCGGTAGAACTCTCGCGCGAGCGGGCTGGTGAGGGAGAAGTGGAAGGCGCCGGGGGTCGAGGTGACGGTGGCTTCGGTTTGCAGGTTGAGCGGGGTCCAGGCGGTGAGATCCTCCGACCGCTCGGCGGTGATTTTCACGGTGAAGCCGCCGCCACCCGAGGGGCGTTGCACCAAGCGCGAGCCGGTCTCGGCGCGGAGCAATTGCGCGCGGGTGTAGAGGCCCAGCGAGGGACCGTTTTGGGTGAGCAGGGTGAGCCAAGCCGTTGAGTTTTGCAGGGGATTCAGGCCCAGGCCGGCGAGCGCGACCTCGACGGCGTCGGAGAGGGTGTCGGTATCGGTGTCGGCGAGGAGGGGGTTGGTGCCGTGGAGGTAAACCTCGTCGCCATCGGAGAGGCCGTCGCCGTCGGTGTCGGCGAGGGTGGGCGAGGTGCCGGTGTTGGTCGCGGAGACGAAGACGCCGGTGCCGGTCTCGAAGGCGTCGGGGATGCCGTCGTTGTCGGTATCGGTGGCGGAGATGGCGCCCGGGAGCAGCGCGTAGTCGGCACCGGCGGTGGTGGGGAATTCGTAGAGGTTCGTCGCCAGTTGGGTGAGAGGGATCAGGCGATTGGCCTTCATCACGTGAATGGGGGTGGCGATGCGGATGCGGCAGGGGTTGGCGAGGTCGGAGTGGATCGTGCCGTTGGTGAGCACGCCGCCCGCCCAGGTGAGGCCGACGGTGAAGGCACCGGGCGAGCGGAGGCCTTTTACGCTACCCTGTGGGATGTTGGAGGGAATTGCGGGCAGGAGCTGGAGTTCGCCGCGGGTGTTTTGCAGGAAGAACATCGCGATGCCCGCCGCCGAGCCGAAGTTGCCGTCGATCTGGTTTTCTGCGGCGGAGCCGCCTTTGATCGAGAAGGTCAGGTTGTTCGAGTGGGAGGTGCGCAGGATGTTGGCGAGGATGGTGAAGCCGCGAGAGCCGTCGAAGAGGGTGTTGCGCAGGCACATTTTCCAGGCCTGGCTCCAGGAGGTGTTGTTGGTAGCATCGCCTTTCCAGTCGAGGTGGACCTTGCAGGCGGCGGCGAAGGCGGGCTCGTAGTTCGGGCTGATCTCGTCCGAGGGGAACATGCCCAACAGCGGCGACAGGTGGCGGTGGGTGTTGGCCACGTCCACGTCCTCCAGCCACTCCTGCAACTGGCCGAGGCGGCCGATTTTGTTGGGCGGGAGCAGGGCGCGCTTGGCGGTCAAGGTGGCGCGGAAATCGGCGTCCACCCCGAGGGTTTCGCTCGCCTGGATGACGTAGGTGAAGAGGCCTCGGATGAGCTGGCAATCCATGGTGGTGCCGGCGACGAGTTCGCCGTTGTCGCCCAGGGTGGGGTTGGGTTGCTCGGGGGAGTGGGTGGGGTTGGTGAGCAGGTAGGGCGTGCGGCCGGAGCGAGGATCGGCGACGAGAAAATCGACGAAGAACTGGGCCGCACCTTTCATGAGCGGGTAGGCCTGCGCGAGGTAGGTCTGGTCGCCGGTGTAGAGGTAGTGCCACCAGAGGTGCATGGAGAGCCACGCGCCGCCGGTGGGCCAGAGGCCGCCGGCGTTATTGATCGGGGCGGCACCGCGCCAGAGATCGGTGTTGTGGTGAACCATCCAGCCGGACGCGCCGTAGTGTTTTTGTGCGACGAGGGCGCCGGTCTCGGCGAGGTCGCGGGTGAGCTCGACCATGGGCAGGTGGCACTCGGAGAGGTTCATCGCCTCCACGCCCCAGTAGTTCATCTCCTGATTAATGTTGAGGGTCATCTTGCTCTCCCAGGCGGGGTCGAGCTCGTTGTTCCATTTGCCCTGGAGGGTCAGCGGCTGGGAGCCGGGGCGGGAGCCCGCGATGTAGAGGTAGCGGGCCATCTGGAAATTGAGCGCGATGAATTGTGTATCCTGGGCCAGCGCCGCCGCGCCGGGTGCGTGCTGGGCATCGCCGGAGTAGCCGACCACGGCATCGCGGAGCCGTTGCAGACGCGCGCCGGTGTCGAGGGTGGATTTGTTGGTGCTGTTGAGGTCGAGCTCCACGCGCTGGAAAAGCGCTTGGTAATCGGCGAGGTGGGCGGCGAGGAGGGTGGCGTAGGACTTGGGGCCGGCCGCGCTCAGGGTGGCGGCGGTGCGCGCGGCGGGATCGCCCGAGAGGTCGTTGTAGCGCACGAAATTCGAGGCGACGCCGAGGACGAGGGTCGCGGAGGTCGCGCCGGTGACGGTGACGGTGGAGCCGGTGGCGGTGACAGTGCCGCCCTCGGTGGTGATTTTTACCCGGGCGCGAAAGCGGATGTCGCTGACCTGCTGGCGGGTGGTGACGGCGTCTTTGTTGACCTTGCCGTCGATGATCAAATCCGTGCCGCTGAAACTCACGGCGGGCGCGGTATGCTGGCTGTCGAAGGTGTAGTTAAAGGTGAGAGCGCCCGACTGGCTGGCGGTGAGGCGCACGACGATGGCCTGATCGGGGAAACTCGCGAAGCACTCGCGGGTGTAGGTCACGCCGGCGTTGGTGTATTCGACCTTGGCCAGGGCGGTGGAGAGGTCGAGGGAGCGGCGGTAGGCGGTCGGCGAGGGGTGGGCGAAGTTCAGCCGGAGGTTGGCGGCGGGCACGTAAGGGCTCTGCCGCAGGGGCGAGGACATGAAGGTGCTCGAGGCGGCGGTGTAGGCGTTGATCCCCTGGCCGAGCCAGACGTAGTTGCGGATCGAGGCGAGGGAGCTGACCGCGCCGGTGCGGGAGTAGTCGTGGGGTTGGCCGGCCCAGACGGTGTCTTCGTTGAACTGGATGATCTCCTGGGCAACGCCGCCGTAGATCATGGCGGCGAGCTTGCCGTTGCCGATGGGGTAGGCGTCGTTGGAGGTCTGGGTGGAGTAGGTCGCCGCAGTCGTGGAAAAAAGCTCCATCGGCCCGGGGGCGGCGCGGAGGGGCAGGGCTAGCGCGACGGCAGCAGCCAGAAAAGCAATGACCGGGGGGAAACGCATTTTATGGCCGGGGGTTCCGCACGGGGCTGAGTTGAGGATAGCCGCTACTTTTTCCCGGGAGAGTATTCACCGGTCAGCGAATTGAGGTATTTTTCCAGATTGGTGTAGCCGTCGCCATTGAAGTCGCCGTTGCGATCTTCTGGATTGTTCGGATTCAGGCCGTGGGCGGATTCCCAGCGGTCGGGCATACCGTCGTGGTCGGCATCGGCCGGCACCTTGTAAGTCAGGTAGTCGGGCCACGGGAAATTCGGCGAGCCCTTGGCGTCCTTCACGTCCGTCGGGGTGTCGATGATGCCGGGGACGTTGGGGGAGTTCTTGTTGCCCGGATCGGCGGCCCATTCCTGGGCTTTCGATCCGGTGTAATGCACGGTGCCTTTGCGCACCTCCGCGATGATGCGGGTGTCGATCACGTCGCGCTTGGGCAGGGTCGCGCCGACGCCGGCGAGCACGCGCTTGTAGGCGTCGGTGGCGGTTTCCTCTTTGACGTAGGACGGCCAGAGGGGCTCGTCCACGCGCACCTGCGCCATCACGTCTTTTCCGTTTTGGAAGGCTTTCCAATTATCCTTCTCGTAGTCGAAGCCCTCCATGATGTTGCCCGCCATGTAAACCCGCTCCTTGCCCCACACGGGATTGATCGGATCGAGCTTGAGGAGCCAGTTCACAAACTTCGGCTGCTTGGAATACGGCTTGTAGTAGTTGTTCGCGTAAACGAGGTCCTTCACGCCGCCGTCGGTGGTGCGGGCGGTCCAGTTGTAAACCACGTTGTTGCGGATATCGAGACGGCCCGCGTATTTGCTGGCCTGGTCGAGGCCGCCGGCCAGCGACCAGTTCCGGTCCGTGCAATGGGCGAGCAGGTTGTGGTGATAGCTGCCGATGTCGCCGCTGATGCTGCCGGCGAAGGCGTGGGTCTCGAGCTTGGTGCGGTCCTTGGCGTTGTAGTGATAGCCGTGCTGGAGCATCTCGGAAATGATGTTCCACTGGAAGGTGATGTTGTGCCCGCCGCGGCTGCTGGTGCCCTCGTCCATCGCCCAACTGATGGTGCAGTGGTCGATGATGCTGTCGTTTGAGCTGCCCAGCCCCATGCCGTCCATGGCTTTTTTTGCCACGTCGCCGACGCGCACGCGGAGGAAGCGCACGATGGCGTCGTTGGTCGCCATGCCGGTCGAGAAGTTGGCGAGGCAGATGCCATCGCCGGGCGCGGTCTGGCCGGCGATGGTGACGTAGCCGTTGCGGAGAATGCAGGCGCGCTTGAGCTTGATGAGCCCCGAGACGCGGAAAACGATCGTGCGCGCTCCCTCCGCCTCGATCGCCGCGCGATAGCTGCCGGGAACCGGTGGCTGGCCCTCGTCGTTGTCTTCGAGATTGGTGACCTCGATGACGCTGCCGCCGCGTCCGCCGCGCGCGAAACGCCCGTAGCCTTCCGCCGTCGGGAAGGCGAGGTGCCGGAGGCCGAAATGCCAGACTTCGCCCCTCGTCACGCCTTGCTGCGCATCCACCTCGTCCACCCGCCAGTAGTAGCCGCCCAGGTGGCTCAGCCCCTCGGGGGTGAACGAGGCCGGCTTGGCCGCGCCCTTGAACTCGGGCGAACCCGGGGTGGCGGCGGCCACGGCCTCGGCGTCGGCGCCGAGGTAGAGCCGGTGCTCGACGGCCGTCTTGCCCGGCTGCCAGGTCAGGGTCACGTTCTCGGGGGCGTGTTCGTCGCCGGTTTCCGGATACGGATGTTTGGCGACTTTGTCGGGATCGGGCGTGTCGAGGGCAAAGCCGTTGAGGACGACTCCGCCCGGGCCGGAATTGGCGGCCGGCCGGATGCTCACGACCACGTCCTTGCCGTTGACGGCGTCGAACTCGACGTAGGCGCTGGCCGCGTCACGGTCGCTGGCGGCGCGCGCGGTCGGCTGGAGGCCCTTGATTTCCACCTTTTCATCCACGGCGATGTCGCAGGGGGCGGCCGGTGCGGAGCTGAACGCATTGTGGTAGGTTGCCAGGCTGTGTTTGCCGGCGCTCAGCCCGTGAAGCACCAGCTCGAGCGCCCCGTCTTTAACGACCAGTCCGTCGCTGACCAGGGTGCCCTTCGTTTGATAACCGGCCTTCCACAGGCCTCCGGTCCATCCGGCGGTGTCGGCCCCGGCTTTGCGCAAGGTCACCGTGATGTCGCCGAATTTCCGGGTCGCCTGCGTCCCGTCCGGGACCATCCAGTTTTCCCACAGCGGGGTCAGCGCGTCTTTGCGCTCGGTGACGGGGTTGACATCGACCTTCAGCTCGGTGGCGGAAGCAGCCGATGCCGACAGGGCGAGGACGAGAAACGCGGGAGCGCAGACAAGGGATTTCATGGACGTGGAGAGAAGGTCGGGGTGAGGAATAGGGGATGGCGGGGCATCGCGCAGGCTAAAAACCGCCGGCCGGTCACGGGGCTATTGAACCGAAAGGCGGACGAAGACGCCCGGGGTGGCGGGCGAGCCGGTGATGGTGGCGGTGGATTCGACGGTCTCGGGGTCGGCACCCGGGGCGGAGACGACGGCCTCCGAGAAGGTGACGGTGCGGGTGCCGTCGCTCTGGCCGCTGGTGCGCCAGGTCACGAGATCGCTGGACCATTGCAGGGTGCCGATGGCATCGGGGCGACTCAGGGCGCGCGGGAAGCGAACCGTGAAGGTGTCCGGGGTGGCGGACGGGATGACGAGTGCGGCACCGGCGGCACCGTTGGCGGGGTCGGAGCCCATGAAGTATTCGAGCAGATTGGGGAGCGCGTCGCCGTCGGCGTCGTCGGTGGGGGCGCGTTTGGCGGGATCGGCGATGAGGGCGAAAAAGAGGTTTTGCCTGGGCGCGTCAGTGATGGTGGCGCTGGCTGAGGCGGGGCTGCCGGAGGTGAAGTCCGGGGACGCGCCGAGCGTGAGGATGACGGTTTCGGGGCCTTCGGCGAGGGTGTCGGGCAGGGCGGTCAGCGCGAGGGTGGCGCTGGCCTGGCCGGCGGGGATGGTGACGGAGGAGGCGAAGCCCGAGTAGTCGCTGCCGCTGGTGGCGGTGCCGGAGGCGGTGAGCGGCACGCTGAGCGCGGCGGTGGTGGAGCCGGTGCGGGTGACGGTGAACGCGAGGGCCTGGTCGGCGCCGAACTCGCCGGCGGAGGCATCGGTGGCAGTGAGGGTGACGGTCGGGAGGACGGGTGCGGCGACGGCGACGATGCGCACGGCGATG
>JBEGTN010000438.1:0-3189 GCA_041179405.1 Verrucomicrobiota bacterium | reverse complement strand
TCAACGGCTCCACCCTCCAGATCAGTCTGATCAACGGCTTCGTGCCCGCGCCCACCGACAGCTTTGTCCTCATCCAGTCCAACCAGCTCCTCGCCGGCTTCTTCTCCAACGTCGCCGACGGCGGCCTGCTCACGCTCCCCGAAGGCGACTTCACCGTCACCTACG
Source organism: Verrucomicrobiota bacterium (assembly GCA_041179405.1). Classification (GTDB taxonomy): domain Bacteria; phylum Verrucomicrobiota; class Verrucomicrobiia; order Opitutales; family Opitutaceae; genus IMCC26134_A. The sequence goes on along the minus strand of JBEGTN010000438.1, from coordinate 3,024 downwards.
CGGGACAGAACGGCGTGACGCTCTCCAACTTCGCCGCCATCCCCGAGCCCTCCACTTACGGCGCTCTCGCCGGCCTCGGGGTTCTGGCCGTGACGCTCGGCCGCCGCCGTGCGCTGCGCCGCGCCTCGCGCTAGACTGCGCGCGTCTTTCTCCTTGGCGGCGCGGGGCTTCACGCCGTCCGCCACGATGCGCCGCTCCGGCCGCAGGCGGACGAGGTCCTTGATCAGATCTATCATCAGCACGGCCGGCGCCTGATGCTCCAGCCCGGCTTTCAACTTGAAGCGGCTTGTCATGAGTCCTCGGGGCCGCCCCTAGACGCGGTTCGGGGCGGCGGCCCGATGCGGTGTGAGCGCGGATCGGCTACTGTATGCGAAATTCATGTCGCCCTCCCCCTTTGCTTACTTTGGTTGCTCCTTGCGCTTTCTGCCGTCGCCCGGCTGGTGTCAAGCCGCCAGGATCAGGTATCCTGACACCACGAGGGCAAGTGGAGGCGAGCGAGGAACTGAAATGAGCCGAACTCTCGGTGGCTTGGGTGACAGTAGCGGGAGCATCCTGCTCCCGTTTTCAGGGAGCTGGAAGCTCCCTCTACTTTGGCGGCGTCAAGCCGCAGGAGAATGCTTACGGCGCTTCCTCCTATGCCGAAGGCACCCACTCTCGTGAGATCAGACTTTCCCGAAACTTTTCGCCATCGTTCCGCAAAAACTTTACCTCATCACCTAACGTCCGCGCGAGGCGCGGTTCACCTCTCGCTTCCCTCCTGTTTTTTATGATCCCTCCGCCCACCTCCCTCGAAAACCTATTCAACCGCATCAACGACTGCCGGGCGGCCTGGTGTGGTTTCTCTCTCCTGCGCCCGCTCAAAAGCGCACCGTGGCCCTTGCGAACGACGGTCGGCGTCTCGGTTATCTTCGCGCCCCTCACCGCGGTCGCCACCTACCTCTTTTGCCGATTCGCCTATGACGTTTCCGAAGTCGTCGGCTGGTGCGGCGCGGGCCTCGGCGTCCTGGCTTTTGTCGCGCTCCAGGCGCTCTCTGCCCGGTTTTGGAATCTCCGCGCCTCCCGCCTCCGTGCGGAGGGTAAAATCGAGCCGCCCCGCCGGTCCGGCCTTTGGGCGAAAATATCGTTTGCCCTTGTCGGCATCCTCCTCGTCGGCCTGCCGCTCCTCTGGTGTTACTTCAACGTCGGCGGTTCCCACGAGTGGGCGCAAGTGAAGGCCGCCACCGAGGCCAAGGGGCAAAGCCTCAGCTATGAGAGCCTTGTCCTCCGGCGCGTCCCCGACGAGCAAAACGCCCTCGCCGCCCCCGGCATGGCCGAGGTGTTTATCTCGGATAAGTTCCAGGATCCCTGGGGTGACACGACCGAGCTCCAGGCCGCCGCCAAGGCCCGGTCGGCGGAGACGCCCAAGGTCGGCACCGTCACCTTCGTGATCGACGCCGCCGCCCCCGTCGGCGAACCCCGCGCCGCCCTCGCCGCCGCTCTCGCCAAGGCGGTCGCAGCCTCCTGGCCCTCGTCCGAAAAGGTAGATACGCTCAAACTCAATCTTTCCTCGCAAAACGCGGCTCCCTTCCCCCGGCTCGACGTCTCCGTCTCGCTGCCGGCCGCCCCCGCTCCCGGCGCGTTCGGGAAGGCCTTCCCCGCCTCCGCCACGCTCCCCTTTGTCTTCGAGCTTCGCGACACCACCGCCGAGGGTGTCTTCGATCTGCACCTCCGCTCTTGCCCGCTGGTTTTCGCCGACGAGTTTTTCGCCTGGGCGAAGCGCTTCGATCCCCTCTTGGAGCAGGTCCGGTCCGCCGCCACCCGCCCCTATGCCTACGTCAAGGGCGACTACAGCGAGCCTTTGAACGCCCCCATCCCCAAGTTCAAGCCCATCCGCACCCTGGATCGTCTGATTGAACAGCAGGCGCTCACCCATCTCCGCCGGGGCGACGCCGACTCCGCCCTGCGCGACCTCGAAACCATGGCCGCCCTGCGGCGCATGATCGGCTCCCCCGGTTTCACCTTGGTGGCATCCATGATTGACGCCGTCGTTGCGGAACACGCCCTCAAAATCGTCGCCGAAGGCTTTGCCCGGGGGGCGTGGAAACAGGATCAGTTGGCCGCGCTCGAAGCTCTTCTCCGCTCCTCCCCTCCGGTCCTTCCCCGTATCCATCGCTCCCTTCAGCTTGAAAGGAGTTGGGTCGTTTGGCTGGGAGACGAAAACAACCCGTTCCTGTTCGGAAAAAACACCAACGCCTTGGCGCAAGCCGTCGGCCACGCTCTCGCACAAGGCTGGATAGATCACAGCCGGGCCAGCTACGTCGGACTGATGAACAACTTGATCGAATCGATCGATCCCGAGCTCCTCGTGATCGACTCCGTGAAAAACAAGGCGGCCCAGCAGAGCATCGAGTCCGTTTTGAAAAAAGCCGACTGGCGCGATTCTTTGGTCCTCATGGCCATGCCTGCCTTCGGTAAAGTCATCCGGACTGCCGCCCGCACCCAGACCCAGGCCCGCCTCGCTCTCCTCGCCTGCGCCGCCGAACGCCACCGCCTCGACACCGGTGCCTTCCCCGAAAAACTGGACGGTTTGGTCCCGAAGTATCTCCCCAAGCTTCCCCTCCAGGTCGTCAACGGCCAGCCCTTCCTCTGCCGCCGCGAAGCCGACGGCTCCCTCCTCATCTGGTCCATCGGCTGGGACCTCAAGGACGACTCCGCCAACACCGGCCCCTCCGCCAAGCTCGACGACAAATCCCCCGACTGGGCCTGGCGTCTGGCACCGTAAAAGCCTCCGGACTCCGCAGAATCGGGATGAGCCGACCTCTGCCGCCAGAGTAGGGGGAGCTTCCAGCTCCCGTCTCGAGTTTGGTTTTTTCAAAGGAGGCAGAGGGGCGTCCGAACCTGTGATCGAGAGTGGTTTCCAAAGGCTAGAGCATTTCAAATAAAACTGTAGCCAAAATGACGGCTTGAAAGGTAGGGCGGGACCGCTGGGACCGCCGCCGTGCCTCTCAGGTATTCACCACGCCAACGCGGCGCGCCCAGCGGTCA
>JBEGTN010000437.1:0-2716 GCA_041179405.1 Verrucomicrobiota bacterium | reverse complement strand
CTTTCGCTGCTCGCCCCCGCCCTCCTCCACGCTCAACTCGCCCCGCCGCCGCGCGGCACGCCTCTCCCTCCGCCCGCTCCTCGCTCCAACACCCAGCCCCCGCGCCCCGCTCCGGCTCCAGCGCCCACTCCGCCGCCCGCTCCTCCTGCGCCGCCCGCCCCCGCTGCCGGCTCCCTCGGCGGCCCGCTCGCCGGCCTCACCGCCGCGCAGCTCGCCGAGTTCCGCGACGGCCTCGCCGATTTCCGCCAGGCCGAGACGATCGACAGCGGCCTCGGCCCCATTTTTAACGATATCTCCTGCGTCGCCTGCCACATCGCTCCCGCCGTCGGCGGCGGCAGCCGCCGCGCCGTCACCCGCTTCGGCCGCACCACCAACGGCGTCTTCGATCCCCTCACCGCCCAGGGCGGCTCCCTTCTCCAAAACCGCGCCATCGCCCCCGACCTCCGCGAGGTCATCCCGCCCGAGGCCAACACCGTCGCCCAGCGCATCACCACCCCGCTCTTCGGCGCCGGCCTCATCGAGGCCATCCCCGACGCCACCCTCCGCGCCCTCGCCTCCGCCCCCAAGTCAGACGGCATCCGCGGCCACGTTTCCCTCGTCAAGGATGTCGCCACCGGCACCGAGCGCGTCGGCCGCTTCGGTTGGAAGGCCCAGCAGGCCACGCTCCTCGCCTTCTCCGGCGACGCCTACGTGAACGAGATGGGCATCACCAACCGCTTCTTCCCCACCGAAAACGCCCCCAACGGCGACCTCGCCCGCCTCGCCCGCGCCGACCAGATCCTCGACCCCGAGGACGAGACCAACCCCGCCACCAACAAGTCCGACATCGACCGCGCCGCCGCCTTCATGCGCCTGCTCGCCCCGCCGGCTCGCGGCCCCGTCAACGCCACCATCACCGCCGGCCAGGGCGTGTTCGCCACCCTCAACTGCACCGCCTGCCATACGCCCTCGCTCCAAACCGGCCCCAGTCCCGTCGCCTCCCTCGCCAACAAGCCTGTCGCCCTCTATTCCGATCTCCTGCTCCACGACATGGGCTCGCTTGGCGACGGCATCGCCCAGGGCAACGCCGCCCCGCGCGAGATGCGCACCGCCCCGCTCTGGGGCATCTCTGTTCGCCGCGATTATCTCCACGATGGCCGCGCCACCACCCTCGATGCCGCCATCCGCGCCCACGATGGCGAGGCCGCCCTCGTCCGCGAACGCTACCTCCGCCTCACCGCCGGCCAGCGCACCCAGCTCGTCGCCTTCCTGAATTCCCTGTAAAACGGGCCCCGCCCCGCCCCGTCGCGCCAGCAGCTCCATCCCGCCCGCTATGAAAAAAATTCTCCACGTCGAAGACCAAGAACCCATCCGTCGCGTCCTAGCCGTGGCCCTCACCGCCCTGGGCTACGACGTCACCTCGGCGGAAAACGGCCGGGCCGCCCTGCAACTTCTGGCCACCGAGGACTACGACATTATCATCACCGACCACCACATGCCGGAGATGACCGGCCTCGACGTCGTTCGCGGCCTGAACGCCAACCGCCTCCACCCCCAGATCGTCGTCACCTCCGGCTGCTTGGACCTTGGTGCCGAGAAGGAATACCTCCGCCTGGACCACACCATTTCCATTGTGCGGAAACCCTATCACTTGTCGGATATCACATTGGCATTGAGCGCGTAGCGCATCCCACGCCAGAGAACACAGCCCACGGATGGGCAATATCGCTTTTTCTCTTTTGAACTAAGCCATGTCTGGGTTAGCGTGACCCTTCGTCATGCAAACCGTCCGCATTCTGCGTCTCTTCATCGCCATCGGTCTCACCGCCTTTGCCTCGCTTCGCGCCGCCCCGGTGGACGAGGCCCGGTCCGCCCTCGTCGCCGGCATTGACGAAGTCTCCGCCGCGCTCAACGCGCACCCGGACCGCAAGGACTTTATCGCCGTCCTCGACACCCTCGTCGAGAAGCACTTCGCCTTCGCCACGACCACCCGCCTCGCCGTCGGCCCCGCCTGGCGTGACCTCAGCCCGGAGCAACAGTCTCGTCTCACCTCGCTCTTCGGCCAGCTCGTCATCCGCACCTACGCCGATCGCATCACCGGAGAAAGCCGTCCCGAGATCATCTACGGCAAGCCCCTCGAGCTTAAGCCCGGCCGCATCGAGATCCCCACCACCACCAAGACCGGCGGCCAGAGCTACTCCGTCGCCTACCGCCTGGAACTCGTCCCCGCCTCGAACCCCGCCCGCTGGCGCGTTTACGATGTCATCGGCGAGGGCGTCTCCCTCATCGCCAACTACCGCGCCCAGTTCGAGCCCATCCTCAACAAGTCCGGCGCCGCCGGTCTGATCCAGACGCTGGAAACCAAACTCGCCGACGCCTCCGCGCGCTGATTGCCTGCCACGCCAGCCATGTCTCGCCGCCTCGTCCTCCACTCCGCCTCGCTTCTCGCCCTCGCCCTCCTCGGCACGGTGCCCTCGCTGCGGGCCCAGTCCGACGCCGCCGCGCTCACGCCCTCCCCGGCGCCTCTCTCGCACTCGTCCTCCTCCGCCCGGACCGTCCCCGACGATGATTACGACGACTACGCGACCGTGAAGGTCAGCGATCCGCTCGAGGGCTTGAACCGCAGGATTTTTAATTTCAACGACACCCTCTACACCCGCGTGCTCGCCCCGGCGGTGAAAGGCTACGAGTTCGTCGTCCGACCGCCGGTCAACCGCGCCATCGCCAACTTCTACGA
>JBEGTN010000436.1:0-3412 GCA_041179405.1 Verrucomicrobiota bacterium | reverse complement strand
TAAACTCTTTAACGCATATCAATAAGTTACTTGTAAAACGATAGCCAGCCCTGGCATCGCCGCCGCTAAGAGCGCAGGGGTTCGTTTAACCCAACTCAACCATGCGCCTCACCTCCTCCCTCGGCCGCCTACGCTCGGCTTTCCTCGCGGTGGCCTCGCCACTGCTCGTCCTGCTCTGCGCCCCGGCCGTGCTCTCCGCCGGCGGCACACTCACTCCGCTCGGCTCGCCCAACCAGCCGATCCAGATACGCAGCCATCAAGTGAACGTCACCATCAACAACGGCTTCGCCCAAACCGAGGTCCAGCAGACCTTCTTCAACCCCAACGCCGCCGACCTCGAGGCGATCTACGCCTTCCCTGTGCCGAAGAGCGCGAGCCTCTCCGCCGTCACCATCGTGAGCGGCGAGAAGACCCTGCAAGGCGAGGTGCTCCCGAAGGCCGACGCCGAGCAGGCCTACACCGAGGAAAAATCCTCCGGCAACGACGCCGGCCTCGCGAGCAAGGAGGCCTTCCAGACCTACCAGTTCAAGGTCAGCTCCATCCGCGCCAACTCCGAGGTGCGCCTGCGCTTCACTTACTACCAGCCTCTCGAAATCGACACCGGCGTGGGCCGCTACGTTTACCCGCTCGAAGAGGGCGGCACCGACGAACCCGCCAAATCCTTCTGGCAACCGGTGCAAAACCAGGTGCAGGGCGGCCAGCTTCTCTTCAACGTCGAGCTGAAGTCCGCCTGGCCGGTGGATGACGTGCGCGTCCCCGGCTTCGAGGGTGCCGCGAAAATCAACAAGCTCGACACCGGCCACTTCCGTGTGGAGCTCGACCGCCCCGGCGCGAAGCTCGATCGCGACTTCGTCTTCTACTACCGGCTCTCGGATAAGCTGCCCGGCCGCGTCGAGATCATCCCGTATCGGAAAAACAAGGACGCCCCCGGCACTTTCATGATGGTCGTCACCCCCGGCATCGACCTGAAGCCCATCACGCAGGGCGCCGATTTTACCTACGTGCTCGACGTCTCCGGCTCCATGCAGGGCAAGATCGGCACCCTCGCCAGCGGCGTCGCCCAGGCCATCGGCCAGATGAAACCCACCGACCGCTTCCGTATCGTCACCTTCAACAGCCAGGCCCGCCTCGCCCAGGACTGGAGCGCCGCCACGCCGGAAAACGTGCGCGCCGCCGCCACCTTGCTCCAGGGCCTCAAACCGCAAAGCGGCACCAACATCTACGCCGGCATGGAGATCGCGCTCCAGGGCCTCGACGCCGACCGCGCCAGCAGCGTAGTGCTCGTGACCGACGGCGTGACCAACGAGGGCATCGTCGATCCGAAGGCCTTCCACGCCCTGCTCAAGAAAAACGACGTGCGCTTCTTCGGCTTTCTCATGGGCAACAACGCCAACTGGCCGCTCCTCCGCGTCATGGCCGACGCCACCGGCGGCTTCTACACCGGCGTGAGCAACGACGACGACATCGTCGGCCAGATCACGCTCGCCAAATCCAAGATCGCCTTCGAGTCCCTGCACGACGCCTCGTTCAAATTCACCGGCGCGCGCGTCTTCGACACCACCGGCGACCTCCCACAAAAGATCTATCGCGGCCAGCAGCTCGTGATTTTCGGCCGCTACGAGGGTGCGGGCCGCGCCACCGTCTCGCTCAACGCCAAACTCACCGGCGAGGACAAGACCTACACCACGACCTTTGACTTCCCCGCGATCGATACCGACAACCCCGAGGTCGAGCGCCTCTGGGCACTCGCCCAGATCGAGCAGATCGAGACCAAGGAGGCCATCGGTGCCACCCCCGCGAACGAGGCCAAGGACGCCATCACCCAGCTCGGCGTGAACTACCAGCTCGTGACCGACCACACCGCCATGATCGTGCTCGACGACGCCACCTTCGCCAAACGCGGCATCGAGCGCCGCAACCAGGCCCGCACCGCCACGGAGCTCGCCGCCCAATCCGTGCGCGGCGCGCAGCCGGTGAAAACCTACCAGGTGGACGCCAACCAGCCCACTTACTCCGCGCCCGCCCCACATATCAGCCATAGCAGCGGCGGCGGTGGCGGCGGCGCGCTGGACCGCGATGACGTGCTGAAACTCGCGGTGCTCGCGTTCTTGATCCTCGCCTCTACCTACGCCCGCCGTCGCCTGACGATGAATACAAAGAAGGACTAAAACGATTCGATGTAGGCCCGACCGGTGGTCGGGCTCGTTGGTCGGGCTTTCTCAAAAACCCGACCAACGGTCGGGTCTACACCAAGCCCCGTAAATCAACACCAACACCTTCACCGTCATGCGCCGCATCCCCTGGATCACGCTCGCCCTCGCCGCGCTCGCCTGCCTCGTGCAGGCGAGTCCAGCCCTGGGCGCGGCGCTGGAGTTTCGTCGCGCGGCGGTGAACACGCACGGCGAGCTCTGGCGGCTCGTCACCGCGCACCTGGCGCACTTCGGCGCGGATCATCTGCGCTGGGATGTCGCGGCCTTGCTCATCCTCGGCGTGATGGCCGAACGCGAGAATCGACGCCGCTTCGCCTTCACGCTCTCCGTCGCCGCGCTCGCTATCGGCCTTGGCGTGTGGCTCGGCCAGCCGCACTTTGAAACCTATCGCGGGCTCTCGGGAATCGATTCCGCGCTCTACGGTCTGGTGTGCGCCCGACTGCTGGCGGACGGCTGGCGCGTGCGTCACGGATTTTCCATCGCGGTCGGCGGGCTGGCCCTCGCCGGCTTCGCGCTCAAGTGCGGCGCGGAGCTGACGAGCGGCGCGACGGTGTTCGCGAACGCCGCCGCCGACCACTACGCGCCGGTGCCGCTGGCCCACCTGATCGGCCTCGCGGCGGGCATCGCGGGCGCGACGTGGGAGAAGTTGCCCCGCCGCAAGCGCGGAGCGACGAACATCGCAGTCGTTTACAAGGCCGTGCCGGAGAGCGGAGGCTGACCACGCGCCAACATTTGAATATTGTCCACCGTCACGCTCGCGATAGCGCGCAGGGCCTCGTGGGTGAGAAAGGCCTGGTGCGCGGTGATGAGCACATTCGCGAAGGAGAGAAGCAGGTTGAGCTCGTCGTCCTGCAAGATCTCGCCGGAGTGATCCTCAAAGAAGAGCCCCTCTTCCTCCTCGTAAACATCGAGGGCGACGCCGCCGAGCTGGCCGGTTTTGAGGTGCTGGATGAGCGCGGTGGTGTCGATGAGCTTGCCGCGACTGGTGTTCACCACGTAGGCGCCGGGCTTCATCCGCGCGATGGTGCCGGCGTTGAGCAGGTGATGCGTCTCCGGCGTGAGCGGCAGGTGGAGCGTGACGATGTCGCTGCGCGCCAGCAGGGCGTCGAAGGCGACATATTCAACCTCGTTGGCGGCGGCCCAGGCGGCGTCGGGGAAGGGATCGTAGGCGATGACCTTGGCGTCGTAGCCGCGAAAAATCT
>JBEGTN010000435.1:0-3575 GCA_041179405.1 Verrucomicrobiota bacterium | reverse complement strand
TGGCCGCCTGCTCGACCAGCGCGTTGCGCAGATCCGCATCTTCCACGCCACGAAGCCACGCGACCGCCGCCTCCGGCTTATCCTGCCCCCAGTCAAAAAACAACGAACCCAGCACCTGCTGGCGTCCTTTGAAATCCGGTTGCCGCACCACCGCCGCAAGCATCGCGGCGGGCTCCTTGGTCATGTTCCAGAGCACATTGCTATGCGAATACCCCCCGCTCATCGGCTGGGCCAGCACCCAGGCTGCGGCGGCGTCCATATCGAGTTTGGCCCACGCCGTCAGCCCCGGCATCAGATCCCAGCCATCCTGACGGTTCCAGACCAGCGGCCCGAGCCGCCGCACCGCCGCCGCCGGATCGCGCTTCGCCAGCACGGTCAAAATCTCGGCGTAGAGTTGGCGTGAAAAAGCCTTCCCTCGACCACCCGCCAGGGCCAGCGCGCGCGCCTCGTCCTGCGTGGCCACCCGCCCGATCAAGGCCCGCGCCACCGTGCCCGCCAGCTCCTCGTCGGGCAACGCGCACGCCCAGCTCGTCGCCGCCATCAGGTCGCGCTCCGCCCAGGCGCGGGCCGCCTGCACGCAAAAATCCGACCACCCAAATCCGCGCTCCGACCACGCCACCGGCAACGCCGCCGCCCAGCGCGCCGCCGCCTCGGGCGCGCGAGCGCACCACACGTCGAAGCCGATGCGCAGGAGGCGTTGCTCGGTCGCATCCTTGCTCGACGCCAGCGGGGACAACAGGCCGGGGAACTGCGCCTCATCCAGCCGCGCCAGCAGGGCGCGAAACGCATCCGCGCGGGTGGCGAAGTCCGCCGGCGACCCGTCCGCGCCGCGCAGGCCGCGCCAGCCCGCGATGGCCGCGCGCGCCGGATCGGCCGCCGGACGCGGCTCGCTCTTTCCGACCGACGGCACCACGGCGGCGGGCGACGCACGCAGCGCGAGGGCCGCGCCCGCGCCGACGCCGACGACAAGGCCAAGGGCCAGGCCGATCACGAAAACAGAGATGCCGGAGTTTTTCATGGTGTCGGTCGGAGCTTAGTTTTTCGGCGTGCTCACCGCGCCCGCCGCCAGCAACAGTTTCGCCGCCTGCTCGGCCGGGAGCGCGTCGTGGGTCTCGATCCATTCGCGCGCCGCCGGCCGGTTGGCGCGCAACCACGCCTCCAAATGAAAGCCGAGGAGCTGCACGCGCTGCGCGGGGTCCTTTATCTTGGCCAGCACCCCGGCCAGCTTGGACGGGCTGGGACGGTCGCCGTTGATGTCGCCACTCAGCGACCAGAGGGCGACGTTTCGCACCTCGGCGGGCTGCGCCTCGGCCCACGCCAGCGCGGCGTCGGGGTCTTTTTGCGACCACGGGTAAAACGCGGTTTGCAGCGCGGTGTTCGCCTGCATGGTGCCGGCGGCGATCTGCGTGCCGAACCAGCGCATCGCCGCCGCCGGGTCCGCCGCCGCCCACGACTCCGCGATGCGGTCCAGCGCCTCGGCCTTGGCCCGCCCTTCAGGCAAGGCGCTCCACTGCGTCGCCGCCTGTTGCGGGGCCGTTTTGGCCAAGGCTTCCAGCAGCGGCACCTGGATCGTCGGCGCGGCCGCCAGCACGTCGGCGTCGGTCTGCACGCCTAGCCAGGCCTGCGCCGCCGCCGCGTCGTTTTTCGCCCACGCGCCGAGGAGCATGCCGAGCCATTTCTTGCGCTCGGGGCCGGCGGGGAGATTGAGCGCGAAAGGCAGGGACTTGTCCGCCGTCGTGGGCGAATAACCACGTGTTATCCGACCCAAAATCTCGGCGCGCAACACCCCGTCCTTCAGCCCGGCCAGCCACGCGCCGGCCGCCTCGGGCTGGGCCACGCCCCAATCGCCGATCGCGTTGGCCAGGATCTCCGTCCGCTTGGTGAGCTCGGTCATCGCGACGATGCGGTCCGCCATCGCGCCGGGTTGGTCGCTTTTTACGACGAGTTCGTCGCAGGCGTGCTCGCTGCCGGTGCTGTCGCCCGCCAGCCGGGGCTGCTCGTTCAACCAGCGCAAGGCACCCTCCGGGTCCTGCCGCACCCAGGCCTTCACCGCAGTGCCCATGCGCCAAAAATCGACCCCGTTCGCCAGCATCGCAGGCCCCAGCGTGCGCACCGCCTCCGCCGGATCGCGCTTCGCCCAGGCCTGTAAAATCGCTTGCTGCATGTCCCGCGCGAAGGCGTCGCCGCGCGCCTCGGCCAGCTCCAAGGCCCGGTGCGGATCACGCTCCGCCAGCACTTCGAGCATACGGCCCGCGAGCGTCTCCGCCAGGGCCGCGTCCCCGAGGGTCGAGCCCCAGGCGTAGGCCGCCGCAAAATCGCGCCGCGACCACTCCACGCCCGCCTGCCGGCACCAGTTCTCCTTTGTCCGCTTGGAGAACTGTTCCCCCGTGCGCTGCGCCGCCGCCCAGCGCGCCGCCTCCGCCGGTCCGCGCTCCGCCCACACGTCGAACGCGAGCTGGCGCAGCGGGCCGCTGGCCTTCGCCGGCTCCTTAAGCAACCCGTCCAGCAAGGCCAAAAACGCATCGTCCGGCAGCACCAGCAACAGGGCGCGCAAGGTCTCCAATCGCTCGGCCGGCGTGCCCGCCTTCGCCAGCCACGCCGCCACCGCCGTCTGCGCCGCGTCCGGCGCCACACGCTGCGGACGCCAGCTCGCGAGCGCCGCGCTCGCCTCGCTCGCCGACACCCGCTCCACCCGCGCGACCGGCGGAGGAGGCGGAGGCGGTGCAGCGGGAAGCCCGACGCGCACCGCAGTGAAGCCCGCCGCGCCACCCGCCACCAAACCACAGATCAACGCCGTCGCGGAGGACATTTTCATAAGCAATTTATCACTGCGACCGGAGGGGAGAGGGGCGCGAACATGCGGGGTTTCATCCATGCTTAGGCCCATCGCCCCGACCCTCCGCAAGTCTGTATTCGTCTTACGGTAAATTCGTCTCGATCTCGGCCACTAACCATCGGGAGCCGAGTCACTCCGTCGGTTCGATCGTTGTGCGAGCGCTGTGCCTCCGTGTCTCTGTGGTGAAAACCCCGCCCGTTTGCGCTCCGTCTTTATTTGGATTTATCCGCGACCCTACGCGCAATCCGCAGTTAAAAAATCCTGTTTCGTTCAATTCAGTTTCGCTCCGGTCTTGGCTTGGGCGGGCGAACCCTGTGACCCTCCCACCCGTCCTGCCCGTCCCGCCCCACGACATGCCTGCGCCTCGCCCTTCTCTTCGTCAAATCGCCACCGCGCTCGGCGTCAGCGCCATGACGGTCTCGCGCGCCTTGCGCGGACGCCCCGGTGTAGATCCGGCCCTGCGCGAGCGCATCCGCGCCCAGGCGGAGCAGCTCGGTTATCGGCCCGATCCCGCCCTGCACCGGCTCATGCTGCATCTCCGCAGCGCGCGCGAGCACCGGATGCGCGCCGTCATCTGCGCGTTGACCGACATCCCCCTGCGTTTGGAGCCGGCCTACTGCCGCCGTCTGCGCGCCCACGCCGAGGCGCGCGCGCTCGCGCTGGGCTTCGCCTTTTCCCTCCAGCGTGTGGGACGCGGCCCCAAGGCGTGGCATGCGCTCGACCGCGTCCTGCGCAGCCG
>JBEGTN010000434.1:0-3142 GCA_041179405.1 Verrucomicrobiota bacterium | reverse complement strand
CCGTGTGGCTCGCGCCCGAGCAAGTCCGCATCGCGCCCATATCCGAGAAGGTCAACGACTACGCCCGCGACCTGTTTAACCAGCTTCGTAACGCCGGCATCCGCGTGACCCTCGACGACGACAGCGACAAAGTCGGCGCCAAGCTCCGCCGCGCCGAACTCGCCAAGGTTCCCTACATGCTCGTCGTCGGCCAGAAAGAGGCGGAAGTCCACTCCGTCTCCGTGCGCAGCCGCGCCAAGGGCGACGAGGGCGTGCTGCCCTTCGCGACCTACTTCGAGCGCCTCAAGCAGGAGATCGCCACCCGCGCCCTCCCGGTGAAGATCGAGAAAAAGCCCGAGGCACCGAAGCCCGCCTCATTGCCCGCGACTCCGCCGCCTGCCGCATAATCCACGACGCTCGCACACCGCACCCTAAGAAACGGATTACGCCGACGCTCGGCCGAACTCCTTTTTTAGGCTGCGGCTGCCTCGGGGGGCGACTAAACCGCGACTATTCATTCAAGTAAATCGATACTCCAAATAAGGCCGATTCATTTGGGAGTAACCTCACCACCGGGCGAAACGGCACTCACCTGGTCGGAGTAGCTCATGCTCATATCTTGTGTGAACGAACGAAACCAGAGACGTCGCCCTCTTAGTTTCATGGTAATATCTATCAACAGGCTGGGCTGATCAGCGCTGGGTAGCGAGTAGCGCATGATGGTGCTGGCCTCGTCGATTTTTAGACTGATGACAGGAGAGAAGTGCTCGAAATTGGATAACTCCACCCGGACGATTGCACCGGTCGGGAAATCCAAAGTGAAGCGTGCTCGCATGTGGGCAGCGGCGGTGTCCCCTTTGTCTGCCGGACGAAGGGCGAATTGATAAGTAGCGGTTCTTTCGTCGCGAGCGACGAGTGCGCAAGTGACCAGATCGAGTTGATCACGCACGCCGCCACCCTCGGCTTCGTTCTTGGCGAGACTTTGCTGGCGGTATTCTTTTTGTTCCTCGTCCGTCGGCTCGCGACCGTCCTTACGAAGAAGAGTCCAGCGTGCTGGACCACGCACGCGAGGGTCGAAGCGCTCGATGAGATTTTTACCAGTGCCAACACTGGTTTGCGTGAAAGCCCAACCCTTGGGGCCACTGGCACGATAAGCGGCGAGGGCCGCAGTGAGCTCGGGAGGGACAGGGACGACGGCAGCGACAGGGAAGGCGGTCGAGACGCTGGCGACAGGCGGAGGCGGCGAACAGGCAGGCAACGCGACGAGGAGAATCAATAGCGTAAAGGCGGGGAAAAAGCGTGGCATTGAACGAGTTGATTGAACCCCGGATAACGTGGACAGAAGTAAATAAAGGAAGGCTTATTCGCGAACGCTTCCAGGAAGGGCGAGTTGATCCGGTTGCCGGAAGTGGCACAGGCATTCCTGCCTGTGGGTTTGGTGAACGAGCATGGGAATGCGGATGCGGCAACGCGGATACTCGGACGCACGGCAACGCGGTCGCACAGACAGGAATGTCTGTGTCACGCCGGAGGGCTCAGGCGAGGGCGGCGATGCGGGGGGCGGGGGCGCCTTTGCGGGGCGGGGGGAGGACGGTGCCGATGGTCTGGCCGAGGAGGGCGCGGCCGATCGGGGAGGTGGGCGTGACGACCGTGATCTCGGTGTCGTCGTGGGTGATCGCGAGGCCGCCGTTGCTCGGGCCGAGGAGAAGATGGTCGGTGCGCGGGCCGGCGACGAGGGTGACGAGGCTGCCGAGTTGCACGCGGTAGTGGCCGGCGGCGGGAAAGGCGAAGGAACGCCAGGCCGCGATGCCGGCGGCGAGTTCGGCGGCGAGGCGGGCCTGGCCCTCGGCGAGGTAGGCGGCTTCTTGCGCGTGGGTGTCGTATTTATTTTCGGCGCGGCTTTCCTCGCTGATCGACTCCTCGCGGGAATCGAGGGCGGCGTGGGTCTGGCGGGCGAGCTCGGCCTCAAGATTGGCAAGGACGGAGGCGCGGAGGGATTCTTTGGACATGGGCGGTAAGCGGCCGGAAACCAGCAGACCTAGACGCGAAGGACGGCGGGCCGCCAGCTTTCGTTGGGAAAGGGCGGATCAGGGTAAAATGCGCAGGCGGTAAAAGAAGGTCGGTAGGGACGCCGCGCCGGGGTCGGTCACCGTGAGGTCGCCACCGGTGCCGGCGATGGAGTCGAGCACGGTCGTCCAGCTCGCGGCGTTGCTTAGGTCGATGGTGCGCTCGAGCCGGTAAATCTTGCCCCGGCCCTCGTGGAAGGTGAGCTGCGGGCCGGTTGGCGTGACGCTGAGGGATTTGATCTTGAAAGCGGCGGCGGTGTTTTGCGCTTCGCCGCCGACGGCGAGCACGGCGACCACGGGCAGGTGATCGGAGGCGTTTTTGCAATCGGTCGAGGTCAAGGTGGAGCCGTTCGCGGTGTTGATCGCGGTGAGCTGAGTGCCGGAGTATTGCGCGGCGTCGAACACGAGCGTGTCCGGGACCAGAGAGGCGTTGGCGTAGCAGATGTAGTCGAAGCGCGCGTTCGGGTTGGTGGAGCTGATGGTGGCTTTTTTAGCGAGGATGCTAAGCGCACTCGAATCGCTCAGACCGGGGGAGCGCATCGCGGTGATCGGGCGGTAGGTTTTGCCGTTGGTGAGGACGGTGCCGATGGGGTAGTTCGGGGTTTCGCCGGGCTCTTCGGTTTCGTTCCAGTCGCCGGTCACGACCACGCCTGCGCCGGGGTGGGCGGACATGAATGCGGTGACGTTGGCCGCGCCGGCTTCGGCCTCGGTCTGGCGTTTGACGGAGTCGGCCGGAGCGTTGGCCGAGCTGGTGGTGGCCTTCAAGTGGGTGACGAAGACGCCCAGCTTGGCGCCGCTCGGCAAGGTCGCGACAGACTGCACGAAGCCGCGCAGGTTGTCGTTATAGGTGGTTTGTTCCGTGAGCGGATAACGCGAGACGATGCCAGGGCAGGTGTAGCCATCCGACTGCGCGCTGACGTAGAGGTAGTAGTTCACGTTCGGTTGCGGATTCGGGCCGAAAATCGTGAGGTTGGCGTTGATGAAGGTTTGCAGGCTGGTGATGAGGGCGGCGCGGTCCATCGGGTAGGTGCCGCCGAGTTCCTCGATGGTCCAGATGTCGGGGTTCAGGAAATTCACCACCTTGGCGAGGTAGGGCA
>JBEGTN010000433.1:0-5130 GCA_041179405.1 Verrucomicrobiota bacterium | reverse complement strand
TGGGCAGCCGCTCGGCGGAGTCGGCGAAGCGTTTCGCCGCCGAGCACGGTATCGACGCGGCGCATACGCACGGCACCTACGAGGGCCTGCTGGCGGATCCGGAGGTGGAGGCGGTTTACCTTTCCACGCCGCACCCGCAGCACGCCGAGTGGGTCAAGAAGGCGGCGGCGGCGGGCAAACACATCCTGTGCGAAAAACCACTCGGGCTGAACCATGCCGAGGCCGTGGCGATGGTCGGTGCGACCCGTCGCGCCGGCGTGGTGTTGATGGAGGCGTTTATGTATCGCTGCCATCCGCAGACGGCGAAGATCGTCTCGCTCATACGCGAGGGCGCGCTGGGCACGGTGGGGTTGGTGCAGGCGACTTTTAGTTTTCGCACCGACTACCAGGCGGAGTCCCGCCTGTGGGCCAACGCGGCGGGCGGCGGCGGCATCCTCGACGTGGGTTGTTACGCGGTGTCGATGTCGCGCCTCGTCGCGGGTGCGGCGGCGGGGCGGCCGTTTCTCGATCCGGTGGAGGTTTCCGGCGCGGGTGTGCTGCATCCCGAGAGCGGCGTGGATGTTTACGCGGCGGCCACCTTGAAGTTCGCCAACGGCGTGATCGCGCAGGTCGCGTCCGGCGTGGGGCTCACTCAGGAAAACGTGGTGCGCATCTACGGCAGCGGCGGCTGGCTGCTGGTGCCGTCACCCTGGGTAATCAACCGCGAGGGCGGGGCGTCCAAGCTCATTTTGCATCGCGCCGGTGCCGCCGCGCCCGAGGAGATCGTGATCGAGGCCGGCGCGCTCTACGCGCTGGAGGCGGACGCCTTTGCGCGCGCCGTGCGCACGGGCGCGAAAGACGTGCCGGAAATGAGCACGGACGACAGTTTGGGTAATCTTGCCACGCTCGACCGCTGGCGGCGGGCCATCGGCTTGACCTACGCGGCGGAGCAACCGCATCTCGCTTAAGCCAAACGAGCTGGGAATTGTTCGAATCCGGAGCGAACGGCACGCGGCGGATAAGCGCCGCCTCTACTCGTCGTTTAGGGGTAGTTCCTTATCGCCACCCAGGGGTCGATGCGGCATCCTCGTAGTCAGCAAGCCCGCCTGCCACTATCCGGCTGGCGAACCCGCGCCCGTGCGCCTCCACCGATTATGAATCCGCTCGCCCTCCTCCCTCGTCGCGCCGCTCACGGGAGCGGTCTGTTTAGTATGTGCAAACTCGGTGCCGCGCTGGTGCTCGCCGCCCTGTTGCCCGTCTCGGCCTTCGGCACGGTCGTCGCCTCGCTCACCCCCTCGACGATCAGCAGCGCCAGCACCGCGTCGGTGGATTTGCATGTGACAGGCATCCCGACCGGCGCGGTGGTGACGGTGGAGCGCTTCCTTGATCTAAACGCCAACGGCACCCTCGACACCGGCGAGCCCCTGGTTGAAAGCGCCACCGTCACGGACGGCCAGGACACCCAGATCGCCGGAGTGCGAAATACCAACATGCCTCGCGACAAGGACGCGCTCGTGGACGGACAGATCACCGTCAACGTGAACCCCGCGCGCGGTGCCGAGCTGACCCGTCTGGCTGGTTCTCAAATCATCCGCGTGTCGAGCCCGAGCGCGGCGTTCAGCGCAGTGTCCGCAGTCCTCACTATCTCCCAGCCGGCTCAATCCCAGAGCATCAGCGGCACCGTGCTGAACGGTGCGACTGCCGTCCCCTACGCCGGCGTGACGCTGCTCGATGCGAACGCCGAGGACGGCGAGTTTGCCGTCGGAGTGTTCGCCAACGCCTCCGGCCAATTCACCGTCAACGCCCCGGTCGGCTCCTACAAGCTGTTCGCCGTCAAGTCCGGCTACGTGGCGGATCTCGCCTCGGCACCCGTCGTGACACTCGGCGCCGGTGCCACGCCGACGCAAAACCTCCAGCTCACCTCCGCCACCACGTCCATCTCGGGCAAGGTCGCCGACGCCGCCACCAACGCCGGCCTCCCGGGCGTGCAGCTCTTCATCCAATCGCAATTCGGCTTGCTCACGCTGCTCTCCACCGCCGCCGACGGCACCTACTCCGCGCCCGTCACTGCCGACACCTGGCAAATCGAAATCGCGGGCCTTTCCCTGAGCCACCTCGGCTACCTTGAGTTCGATGACAGCAACCCCGGCATCACGGCCAACCCGACCGTCGGCGTCGCGGCCACCGGAGTGAATGTCAACCTGTCCAAGGCCACCGCGTTGATCTACGGCACGGTCACGGGCACGGGCGCGACTCCCCTTTCAGGCGTGCGCGTTGGTGCCGGCGATGCCACCAACACCTACCGTTGCGAAGCCCTCACGGAAGCGGACGGCTCCTACGTGATCGGGGTCACGACCGGCTCGTGGCAGGTTTACCTTTCCGATAGGAATCCCGCCCTGACCGGCTACCTGCGTCCCAACAACCAGTCGGCGGAGATCACCGGCGCCCAGGCCGTGCAGCGCAACTTCACCCCGCTCGCCGTCAACGCCCACCTGCAAGGCACCGTCACCAACACCGGCACCCCCGTTTCCGGCATCCGCATCGGCGCCTTCAATCAAAACACCAACCAATCCCTCACCACCGACACCGCCGCGAACGGCACCTTTGACCTCGGCCTCGTCGCCGGCACCTGGACCTTGCAAATCGAGGCCACGAGCGCCGCCTCGTTCAACATCGTCAGCCCTTCGGCCACCTACACCCTCGCCGAAAACCAGACCGTCTCCGGCATCGTGGTCGCGATTAAATCCGCCACCGCCCAGATCAACGGCCACGTCCGCGACGGCAGCGCTCAGCCCCTCTCCGCCAACGTCAACGCCAACGCCACCATCGGCGGCACGAGCTACTCCGCCAGCACCCAGACCGATGGCGGCGGCGCCTACGCCCTGCCCGTCATCAATGGCACGTGGATGGTCTCCGCCTCCGCCAGCGATTACACCAACTCCGACCCGGTGGGCGTGCCCGTCAGCGGCGCAAATGTCACCCGCGACTTCGTTCTCACCAAGGTCCCGCTGATCACCGCCCAGCCGACCGACCAGACGGTCGAAGTTAACCAGACCTTCGTTTTCTCGATCAACGCCAACGGCGCCAATGCGGGCTTCCAATGGCAGGTCTCCACCGATGGCGGCTCCACTTGGAGCAACCTTGCCAACAACGCGACCTACGGCAACGTGACCTCCAACGTGCTCAACGTCACGGCCAACTACGGCCTCAACGGCTACCGTTACCGCTGCGTCGCGACCAACTCCTTCGGCTCCGCCACCAGCGCCAGCGCTCTCCTCACCGTCAACGCGGCCGGCATCGCGCCGAGCATCACCGGCCACCCCTCCAATCAGAGTGTCACGACCGGCCAGAACGCCACCTTCTCCGCCTCTGCCACCGGCACGCCGCCGCCGTCCTTCCAGTGGCAGCTCTCCACCGACAGTGGCTTCAACTGGAGCAATCTCCCCAACAACGCCACCTACAGCGGTGCCACCACCGGCACCCTTCAAGTCACCGCCGCCTCCCTCGGCCTGAGCGGCTACCGCTACCGCGCCGTCGCCACCAACAGCGTCAGCTCCGTCACCAGCAACTCCGCCACCCTCACCGTTAACGCATCCGCTGTCGCGCCCGCCATCACCGCCGACCCTGCCAACCAGACCGTCATCGCCGGCCAGGGTGCCACCTTCTCCGTGACCGTCTCCGGCGCACCCACTCCGACCCTCCAGTGGCAGGTTTCCAACAACGCCGGCACCGCGTGGAGCACGCTCACCAACAACGCCACCTATTCCGGCGTCACCTCCGCCACTCTCACCCTTAGCGCCACGACCACCAATTTGAGCGGCTACCTCTACCGCGCCGTTGCCACCAACACCGCCGGCACCGCCACCAGTGCCAACGCCCTCCTCACCGTCAATCCGGCCGCCGTCGCGCCCGCCATCACCGCCGACCCCGCCGGCCAGACCGTCACCGCCGGCCAGAGCGCCACCTTCTCCGCCTCCGCCAGCGGCACGCCGACGCCCACCTTCCAGTGGCAACGCTCCACCGACGGCGGCTCCACTTGGGGCAACCTCACCAACGACGCCACCTACTCCGGCGTCACCTCCGCGACCCTCACGGTCAGCGCCACGAGCACCGGCCTGAGCGGCAATCGTTACCGCGCCGTCGCCACCAACACCGCCGGCACCGCCGCCAGCGCCAGCGCCCTTCTCACCGTCAATCCGGCCGCCGTCGCTCCCGCCATCGGCACGCAACCCGTGCCGCAGACCGTCCTCGTCGGCCTGAACGCCACCTTCACCGCTGCCGCCACCGGCACGCCCGCGCCGACTCTCCAGTGGCAGCTCTCCACCGACGGCGGCACGAACTGGAGCAACCTCGCCAACGATGCCACCTACTCCGGCGTCACCTCCGCCACCCTCACTGTCACCGGCGCGCAGCTCGCCCAGACCGGCAACCGCTACCGCGCGGTCGCCACCAACACCGCCGGCTCCGCCTCGAGCGACGGCGTGGCGCTCACCGTCGAGGCCGCCCTGCTGACCGTGCTGCACCACTTCGATATCTTCACTGACGCCGCCAACCCCGCGGTCTCCGAGTCGCTCACGCTCGTCGGCAACACCCTTTACGGAGTCGCCTACGGCGGCGGCGTCAATTTCAAGGGCGCGATCTTCTCCGTCGGGACCGACGGCACCGCCTTCTCCCTCCTGCACTCCTTCTCCGCCCTCTCCGAAAACGGCACCAACGCCGACGGCGAGCTCCCTTACTGCACTCTGTCCTTTGTCGGCGACAAGCTCTACGGCACCGCCACCTCGGGCGGCTCGCTGGGCAACGGCACCCTGTATTCACTAAACCCTGACGGCTCGGGCTTCGCCACGCTCTTCAACTTCTCCGGCGCGCCGCTCAACGAATCCTACGCCAAGCATTCCCCCATCGGCCGGCTCACCCTCGCGGGCAATGTGCTCTACGGGGGCACGAATCTGGGCGGCTACCCGAACTACGACGGCTCGGGCAACGGTCGCCTCTTCGCCTACACCCTCGGCGGCACGGTTACCATCCCCTACGCCTTCCCTGATGTCGCCTGGGATGGCGATCATCTCTACACCCCCTACGGCCCCGGACGCGGTCTCGTTTATCTCAACGGTAAACTCTACGGCACCACCGTCAGTGGCGGTTACGAAA
>JBEGTN010000432.1:0-5006 GCA_041179405.1 Verrucomicrobiota bacterium | reverse complement strand
CGGGCGGGTTCCGTTTGACTCTGTTTACCTCAGGCTCGGCCGGCTTGCCAAAGCAGGTGACACACAGACTCGACGGACTTGCGCGCATGCTTCGCCTGGGCGAGCGACATCGCGCTGATGTGTGGGGCTTGGCTTATAATCCGACTCACATCGCGGGAGTGCAGGTGATTCTCCAGGCTTTTTTTAACGGTAATGTTCTCGTGCATCTTTTCGGGCTGGAACCTTCGAAAGTGTGGTCGGAAATCAGTTTGGCTGGAATCACCCACCTCTCTGCGACGCCCAGTTTTTACCGGATGTTGCTTGCGGCGGCGGAGACAACTGCGAATCCGAAGGCAGCACCGATAGCGTGCGGCGTTCGCGCAATCACACTCGGCGGAGAACGCAGTGACGAAGGCTTGCGCCTGCGGCTAGCGGCTTGTTTCCCGTCCGCTAAGATTCGCAACATATACGCCTCTACGGAGGCGGGGGCGCTCTTCGCATCCGAGGGGGATGTTTTTACTCTCTCCGCCGAGCTGGCGGGGAAGGTGCGGATCGAGAGCGGAGAGTTGCAGGTGGCCTCGGCACTGCTGGGCGAATTTTTCGGTGGAGCTGCCGCCACGACTGATGGTTGGTATCACACCGGGGATACAGTTGAGCTCGTTTCGGACGAGCCCCTGCGCTGGCGAATAATGAGTCGGGAGCGCGAGTGGGTGAACGTGGGAGGACACAAAGTTAACCCCGCCGAAGTCGAAGCGGTATTGCTGGCCTATCCAGGAGTGCGAGAAGCACGGGTTTATGGCCGGGCTAATTCCGTGCTCGGGCAAATCCTATGCGCGGAGATTGTGGCGGCATCCGCGCCCGACGAGGTGAGTTTGCGAACTTATTTGGCGGAACGTTTGCAAGGGCCGAAAGTGCCGCGGCTGATTCGCGTTGTGGAACGGATCGCGAGAGGAAGAACCGGCAAGCAGACGGGCGCTTGATACGAGGCCAGGCTTGGCGTGAAACGTTTCTGTTGGTTCACCACGGAGGGCTTGCCGGGGTGGGGGACGGGGCCTAGGTCTTCATCCCATGTCCAAAAACATCCTGATTACCGGAGTCTCGCGCGGTCTGGGTCTGGCGCTTGCGAAGGCCGTGTTAGCTTCAGGTTGGACGGTGTATGGCGTCAGCCGAACGAACTCGCCGGAGTTCGCCGCGCTGGCCGCTAATACGCCGGAAAGGGTTAAGTTTCTCACCTTCGACCTTGCTGATGCCGAAGGCGTGGCGCAGGGGATTTTTGGTGCGGGATTCGCTGGTTTACAGGTTCCTTTGCACGGCTTCGTCAACAATGCTGCAAGCGCCTACGACGATCTGGTGAGCAACGTTGATCTGGATCGTTTACAAAGGATGTATGCGGTGAACGTTTTCGCGCCTATGATGGCGACCCGGCAATTTATCCGCAATGCGCTGCTTCATGGCCAGGGAGGCGCAATCGTTCACGTTTCCTCCATCAGTGCCCACACCGGTTACAAGGGGCTGGCGATGTATGCCTCGGCCAAAGGAGCATTGGAGGCTTTTTCAAAAAACACGGCGCGCGAATGGGGGGAGCGCGGCATTCGCTCGAATTGCGTGGTGCCCGGTTTCATGGAGACTGCGATGAGCAACTCCCTCTCCGAGGAGCAACGTAAACGCATATATTCCCGCACCGCGCTCAAGGCTCCCGCGAGTTTGGAGTCAGTGGCTGCGACGGTGGTTTTTCTGCTCGGGGAGGGTGCCTCGTCGATCACGGGGCAAAACCTGTTTGTTGATTCCGGCACGATCTGATTTCTAAATACTCGATTTCTACCCCAATGAAACAACTCGTCATCATCGGAGCCGGCGGTTTTGGCCGCGAGGTATTTGCCTGGGCGCGCCAGTCAGAGGGCTTTGGGACGGAATGGATGGTGAAGGGCTTCATCGACGATAATCCTGACACCTTAAAAGGCTTTTCAACGCCGGCGAAATGGCTCGGACGGATCGAGGATCACAATCCGGCGGCAGACGAGGTGTTTGTATGCGCGATCGGCAATCCCTCGATCAAGCGTCGTTGTTATGAGCGCATAGAGCAGCGCGGGGGCATATTTATCACGCTTGTTCACCGCACCGCGTTGATCGGCGATACCGTCAATCTTGGAGCGGGGTCCATACTATGTCCTTATTCCGTTGTTTCCGGATATAATCTGATCGGCAAGGGCGTGGTGGTGAACATGCACGCTACCGTTGACCACGATGCGAACATAGGCGACTGGACGCAGGTTAATTGTCACTGTGACCTGACAGGCGGGGTGCAAGTGGGCTCAGAGGTTTGGTTCAGTAGCCATGTTGCTGTATCGCCCGGTGTGCGCATCGGTGACCGAGCCTTCCTCGGCATCGGCACAGTCGTTCTACGTGACGTAGAAGCGGACACGAAAGTCTTTGGCGTGCCGGCTCGGCGATTGGAATGAGCGGTTGTGGCAGCAGGTCTGTTTTTCAGGTGGGAGATACTGGGATGACTCGTGCTGGATTAAAAATTTGCGTGGCAATGAGAGAGGGTTTGATTGGCGCACACATAAAGCCCTGATGAAAAAGAACCGCATCCTCTACGCCTTCGTTGCCTGCATATTGCTGGGCGGGGTGGTTCTGCAGTTTCTACGCATGCGTAACATCAAGGACGGCGAGTCCGGCGGGGGGGTGGCAGCAGGCGAATTGGTGAAGCGCCTGCCTGTTACGGCCGGAGATTGGCAGGCGAAAGTGGAGCCTCTGGGTCCGAGCGAGTTCGTTTCGGCGGCAGCGGAACGAATTCTGAATTTTGACGATTACGTCTACCTGACCTACCGCAATGGCGGTCGCACGCTCGGCGTTTATGTGGCCTATTGGCGTGCAGGTCGCATGCCCACCCACAAGGTCGCGTCGCACACCCCTGATCGCTGCTGGACTGAGAACGGCTGGAAGTGCGAGGAGATGCGCTTCGGCGTGCCTGCGACCTATGGCAAGGTTGCGCTCAAACCCGCTCAGTGGCGTCGGTTTACCCCGCCGGGCGGCGTGGGCACACAATACGTGCTCTTCTGGCATCTGGTCGGCGATGAACTCTACGACTATGGTGATCGCTTCAACTCCACGCCTCATCCTCTGAAGTGGTGGCGTGACTCGATGGCCTATGCGATCAAGGGCAGCCAACCGCAGTATTTTATCCGTCTTACCTCTGATCGTCCGGTTGAGGAAATTATCTCCGATCCCGATCTGGCTCCCGTGCTGGAGGCTTTGGCTGAAATGGGGCTACGACTACCTACCGCTGTCGCCAGCGGTGCGGCTGCAACTGCCGCGAATCCATGAATTGTCGTCGTCCTCGAGGAATCCGGCTACGACGTAGTGGGTTTGTATGCGCGGCGTTATTTCTAATTTCCACAGACTTGCTTTGCGCCAGGCCTGAACGCCGCGAGGTGCATGAACGCTTCCGACACCAGCAGGTAACTCGGCCTGTATTTGCACGATGGTTCATTCCAGGGGAACTGGGTTTCGAGCCAGGCATGGAGCCCCCTTCGCCAAGTTCGCGTGCCTACTTGACGCGCACATTTTACGGCGTCGACAATCTCGATGGTGGAGAGTGGTCGCGACGTAACGGCCTGACCCGTGGATTGAGTTTCTCCCATAATCTTTCCGGCATATTTCGTCCCGATATCTTCGAAAACCATCCGGAGTTTTTCCCTTTGATTAACGGGCAGCGCTGGCGACCGCCGGAGCCTCGTGTAAACTGGAATCCCGATCTAGGTGATCCCGAGGCAGCGAAATTCGCGGCAAAGACTGCCGATGCATTTTTCGACGCCCGCCCGGACGCTGAATCCTATTCGGTAGGCATCAATGATGCCTTGCGCTACGGTGATTCGGTGGCGGTTCGAAGCTGGGTTTGCCCGCCCCGCTATTTCCGAAACATGCCGGTCTTTAGCGACCTCGTGTTCAACTTCACTAATTCCGTGGCGGCGGAGGTCTCCAAGCGTCATCCGGATAAATTCATAGGCGCTCTGGCCTATTACTGGACCGAGCATACGCCGTCGTTTCCGCTACACCCCCAGGTGGTGCCCTTTTTAACGGCTGACCGCAGTTTGCTTTTCGACCGCTCCTTCAGGCTTGAAGAGACTGCCCTGCAAAAGGAGTGGGCCGGGTTCGGAACGAAACGCCTCGGCCTCTACGATTACATCTATGGTTACGGATTTTTAGTGCCACGTCTTCATACCGCTACCTTGGCGCGGCACCTTCGCGAAGCACGCCGGACCGGCTTCAGCGACTATTTTGCGGAGCTGAACTCGAATTGGGGGCTGGATGGTCCCCAGCCCTGGCTGGTAGCGCAGATGCTTCAAGATCCGGAGCAATCCCCCCGCACTCTCCTCTCGGAGTATTATCGGCGCTATTTTCGGAGGGCGGCTGGACCGATGCGTAGTTTTTTTGAAGAGTGCGAAGCGCTCTGGTCCGGGCAGCAAGGCAATGCGTATTGGTTAAAGCACTACCGAAATGATTCCCAGGCCTCGTTGTTCCCGCCTGAAGCGCGTCGGCGGCTAAGGGCGCATCTTGCCGCAGCGGCGGGCAAGGTCTTGGACGACCCGGTTGCGGCGGCCCGGGTGGCGTTGTCGAGTGATGCCTTCACGGTGACGGAACGCTATGGCGAGTTTGCCGAGGCTCGCGAGGCTTTGGGGCGCGCTGTGCTGGCGGCCGGATGCGGGGACAAATCCGCGAGGTTTGCGTTAGCTGACCTGCGTGAACGCGATCATGCGGCCAGGAGTGCATTCCTGGAAACCCTGGCCGAGGTGCGGATGAAACAGCCGTATGCTTTTAACCCTAATATACCCGCAGATTTCGCACGCAGTGATTGGGGGCCTGCGGCAGACTGGCTGCTTGCGGGATGCGGACTTACGCAGGGGAGGGAATTGCTCGAAGACGCCGGTTGGACAGGGAAACGCAAAGCCGACTTATGGATGGCGGGTTTACTTTATGAACCGGGCTTGACCGAAGCATGGCAGGCACGCACCGAGCCTTGGGAA
>JBEGTN010000431.1:0-9983 GCA_041179405.1 Verrucomicrobiota bacterium | reverse complement strand
TTCATACGCCGACAAGCTTGCAGGGTTTTCCCCCACTTGTCGGCCTCATGGTATCTACGCGGAGTGGGTGGCGAAGAGCGGCGCTATCTAACCATTAAGGCCGCGCCAGGGTGATGCTCATGAGGCCGATCACGACATCGTTGGCGAGGGCGCGAATGGTGATGGATTTCAATTCCTTGGCGGGGTCGAGCGAGAGGTCCAGGACGGTGGCGGCACCACCGGGCACTTTGCCGCCGAGGCCCTTGAAGGTGGCGGCGTCGAGCACGCGGATCTCCGCCGTCTTGAGATTTACCCGAAGAGGCAGGGGGCCGGGACGGGCGAAGGCGTAGTCGTCGATGAAGTAGTCCTGGTCGATGGGCCACCACGTCGTCGGGTTTTCCAGAGCGACACGCGCGGAGGTCCCATCGGTATAGGCGACAACGAGCTCGCCGTTATCGATGCGGCTTTGCATGGCCCAGGTCGAACCGGCCATGAGCAGGAAGCCTTTGCCGGAGTGGCCGGTGAGAGGGATGGTGATTTCACGGGGGTAATTGTCCCACTGGGAAACGAAGGCGATGTTGGGGGCTTGCGCGGTGCCGGGCGTGAGGAGCGGCACGCCGTTGGGGAGGGTGATGCGACCGTTGTTTTTGGCGGCGGCGGCGCGGAGGCCGGAGTCGTCCACCTCGAAATCGGCGGCCGGTTTACACCAGGAGCCGAAGCCCTGGGTGGGCAAGGCGAGCGAGGCGGAGGGAGGGCGGGGTGAAAGATAGGCGTTGCGAAAAATCCGGGTAACGCGGTCGTTGAAAATCGAATCAAGCGGGACGAGTTCCAGTTTTTCAGCGGCGGGGGTAGGCTTGTTCCAATCGGTTGTGAAAAGGGTGGGGGCGTTCGGGTTATCGGCCTGTATGTTGATGGCCAAGGGCTGCCACCAAACCAGTTTACCCTGCGAAACCCGGGCGAAAACGGTGCGGTGTCCTGCGGTGCCGACAACGGTGCCCGAGACCGAATCGCCCGTGATGATCGGATTCTTGAGAACGCCTTGCGGGTCGGACAGCTCCACGATCCTGGCACCGGCGGCGGCCTTCCATGAAGTCGCATTCAAGACAGTGGCCTCGGGCGGGAGCGCGGCGGGCGCGGCGCCCTGCCAACGCACCGTGATGGAGGCTTTGGTCGAGGCCGGGGCGAGGATGCGGATACGGGGATGCCCGACTGATTCGGAGAGGATGGAGAAGGTCGCGGGCTGGCCGTTGACCGTGATCGAGGCGACGTCGTCGTGGCGGGCGGCAAGGTCGAGACGCAAAGCGACCGGGCGCGCAAACCGGCTCTCCAGTTCAAACGTGTCGGTGTCGCCTTTGCGGGTGTAGCCGATGTCGAAATCCGGATGATGGATGCGTGCGTGATCCCAAGTCGCGGGAAAGCCGGGACGGACGTGGAGTTCTCCGGCGAGAAGGTCGGGCGTGATGCCGAAAACGCCCTCGATCACCGCGCGGGAGAGGCTGCCGATACCATCGCCGAAATCGCGCTGGGACTCGCGACGGTTGACATCATACCAAGTGGACATGCCGACGTTGCCCGGGCAGATGCCGAGATACATGCTGTCCAGGAGCGCGCCGCCAAACAGCGGATAGGCCGCCTCGGGGCGTCCCGACTGCCAGAGGCCGAGCGCGGTGTGAACTGTTTCGGCCATGACCACGTTGTTCAATGACCACGTGTAGGGCAGCCAGTTCGTTGTGGCGATGGTGCTCATGCCGCCGGGAACCCCTGCGCCCTGCACTGGGATGTGCGGGAGGCGGGTATCCACCTGCCTGGTCATTTGCCAGGCTTGCAGAGGAGAAGGCACTTCGGAGTCCACGGTGTGATAAAAGGTCCAGGCGGCAGACTCGGGATGCACCCGCTGCAAACCGAGCACGTCCTTCCACTCGGCGAACCAGCCGCGATCATTCAGCCAGAGGTTTTGGTTCATGCCGCGTTCGATCAACGAGGCTTCGCGCTCGTAGGGCGCGGGGTCGAGGCCGAGCAGTCTGGCGACGCGGGCGGCCATGCGGTTGTGGTAAAGATTATAGGCGGAGGAATGGGTGCCGCCGCCACCGTTGTAGCTGAGGTCATCGCTCGCCCAAATGCAGGCGTAGGCCTCGTAGAGCGGTAGGTTTTCAGCGCCGAATTCACGGCGGAAAAGACGGCGCTCCCAGGCGAGGTGGCGCTCGATCACCGGCCATTGCTTGCGGGCGTAGTCGAGGTCGCCGGTCCAAAGCAGGTGGCGGAAAAAGGCGTCCACGCCCACGAGGTTCATGTCGTAGTGCGAGGCGGTCATGTCGCCGTTGGTGTGGAGCGCGGTTTCGTTGCGGGAGCGATTGTCTTTCTCCGACGAGGCCGGGAGCGACGCGGGCACGGGGCTGGTGTTTTGCTGTGCGGCGTAGCCGTCGAAATGGGCGCGGGTGCGTTCGTGCCAACCCAGGGAGTCGCCTGCGTAGCTGACGCGCCAGCCGAGCAGGCGCACGCGCCAGGCGACGCCGCCATGGAGGTAGGCGGCCTTTTTTTCATCCCAAACGGCATCGGCCGCGATGTTGAGCGCGGGCAGCGCGGCGTTCAAAAAGCTGTCCGGCGTATCCACCGTGACACGACGCGCGATCTCCAGTAACGCGGATTGTTCCCGCTCGAAGAGCGAGGGCAGCTCAGGGGAGGTCCAGAGGCGCGGGTCGGCGGTGGCGGCGGGCGCTGGAGCACCGCTGGCGGCGACTTCCTTGTAGGTTGGCAGGAGCTCTTGCGCGGCGGGTTCGGACGCGACTTTTTGCAAGGACAAGTAGGCCGGACGGCCCGGAATTAATTTGAAACGAGCAAGCGCGATACGCGGGACGGCGTCGGTGGCGGCCGCTGCGGAGGAGGCGAGCAGCCGGGGGAGATCGTTCCACTTGTTCGCGTCGCCGCTCATTATCGCCGAGCCGACGGGCAAAAGCGCGGTCAATGCCCCTCGCTTGGCTTGCACGGTGAAAGAATCGGTGCCGGCGATGATTTTGTTGGCCTCGCAATACTCCGGCTTGAGCTGGAAATACTCCCGAATCGGAATCTTTTCGGTGCCGATGTCGCCGTCGCGGGAGCCGCGCGCTCCGGTGATGCCGCCGGAGGCGACGATCAATCCGATGGGCGCGCTGGTTCCGCCGATCTCCAGACGCAGGATGAGTCCCTCGGCACTTTTGGGCGCGAGGGCGGTGATGAGCAAAGAGCCGCCCGGGCCGAGGAGCGGATCGCGAACCACGTAGCGCATCGTGCCGGCGTGGTAGCGAGCCTCGCAGGATTGAGCCTCGTGCAACCATCTGACCCCGGCAGCGGTCTCGAAGCCGATGCGCAGGTTGCCGCCGCGACCCGGCAAATAAAACGAGAACTCGGGCCGGTCTCCGGCATCCACACGAAAGGAACTAGAACCGCCGTAGAGCGGGCGGTTGAAAAACTCGTTGCCATTTACGATGACGAAATCCTCGCCCTCCGGGGTGTAGCGCAACGGACGCTCGATTTGCCCCGCGAGCATCGCGCGCATACCGGTATCGGGCGTTTGCGCCCTTGTTTCACTCGGGCTCAATGCCAGGGCACCGATGCCCGCGACTACGGTCGCGAGGGAAAACAGGCAAAGCACGGAGCCGGGGTTTCGGGTCGGGATCTGGCGGAGCGAGAAAGACATGGGGTGGTCACGATCTGTGGTGGGGCAAATACGACGGTAGAAATCACTGGAGTTAGGGTATCTCGTCGCGGGAACGATCAGGCGGCATTACAACTTAGGCGGCCTCGGATTAAAATCCGCCAGCAATATAACAGTTAGAGTGATACGGCTACTTCGCGAAGGGAGTATGATCAGGCCGGAGGATGCAAATACCTCGATGCGACCCGCACAATCGCATGATTCCGACTGTGCCCGACGGGCTGGCCTGCATGTCATCTCAATCCACGCGCACGTAGTCGTCGGGGCTGAAGGCAGGGTAGGTGATGGCGTAAAATTCAAGTCCCTCGTCGGGTGCGGCCGTGAGCGAGTGACGCAGGCCGGGCTTCATCACCACCACGTCGCCGGCGGTCACGGGCTTCTCCTCGCCGGCAAGTTTGACCCTGCCGTGCCCGGAAATGATCAGGAAAACCTCCTCGCCGGTTTTGTTGTAACTGGTGCCGGTGCCTGTCCCCGGAGCGAGAGCGAAGCGAGCCACGCTGCAAGCATTGCTGCGGGCGTGGCCGACGCGACCGATCAACTCGCGGAGCACGACGCCGGGCGCGGCCGTGATCGCGGCCACCGTTTCCGGGGCGAAGACGATGCCGGTGGCGTCGTCGTGCGGCGTGGTTTCAGGCGATAGTCCAGCGACGGTGGCGGGCCGGTGAACAAAGTCGGCCCGGGTAAGCTCGGCTATGAGCGAAGACCGCGCCGGATGAGATTTTTGCAATTCGTCGCGGTAGCCGGGCTCGAAATCCGCGTAGTCGAAACCAGGGGCCAGGGTGCATCCAAAGAGCGTGTAGGCCTCGGGACTGCCGGATAGCGGTCGCGCGCCCATCCACACGCCGGCCGGCACGGTGAATTGCGGTTTCTGGCCGGAGAGCAAATCCGGCCCGATGATCACGCGTTCGTCGCGGCCGTCCGGGCGGAGCAGGAGTAACTCGATGGGGTCGCCGGCGTAGTAATGCCAGATCTCGTCGGTTTTCAGTCGATGCAGGGCCGAGAAATCCTCGTGGGTGACGAGCGCATAGATGGCAGTGCCGGCAAGACGCGAAGAGCCGTAACGCGAGGGGAGGCTGGCGGCGGCCAAGTGGTCGTCGCTCGTGTAGGTGAGCGCGAACCACGCCCCTTCGGCGGGGATTTTTTCCATGTGCAGGTGGGCGATGATTTGCGATGCGTGCATGGAGGTGAGGGAGGCTAAACGTGCGGCCGGCGCGAGAGAATCCCGGCCCGCGACCGTGGTGGGGACAAGGCCCGGTGTATGTTCAGGGAGTATTTGTGACGTCACCGGCGGAAGCACTCGATTGAAGAGCTCGGCGCAGAGATTTTCGAAGCGAACGAGGTCGATGTTGAAGATGACGTCGGCGGTTTGTTCGCCGAGGCCCGGGCCGTGACCGGCCGGCCAGCTGAGCGTGTTGCCGTAGCCTGCGCCTTGGTCCACATCCACAGCCACGGCGACGGGTTGGCGCACGGTGACGATTTCGGGACGCAGCCAGATGGCGACGGCAAGTTCGTCCCAAAGCGGAAAGCCTTGGGCGTATTTTTTGATGTAGCGTGTGACAGGGGTGGGATTCGTGGTGCAGCGGGCGATGAGCGCGGGGCTGAAGAGCGTCTTGGTGGTGGGGTCCACGGGCAGGAGGGTGAGCTTGGGCCACGGGGAGCGCAGGACGATGCTCATGGCTTCGGGGTCCCAGCGGAAGTTGAACTCGAGACGCGGGGTGTAGAGGTATTCGAGGGCGAAACTGTTGTCGGCCGGCTTGGGGTTGAAGCTTCCTCCCATGATGACGAACTCCTTGGTGAGGGAGACGAAACCGGGATCGAGACGGGCGGCGAGGGCTGCGTTGGTGGCGGGCCCGAGCTGGATGATGGTGACCTCCCCGGGGAACTCGCGGACCTTGCGGATCATAAACGCGGCGGCGGACTCGGCGAGCGCCTTGATCGAGGGCGAGCCTTCGCGGAGCGGCGGAATCTCGTAAGGGCCGTGGCCGGGAGCGCGCTCGACGTTGGGGGTTTCGGGGTAGGTGTCCATCC
This sequence comes from Verrucomicrobiota bacterium, assembly GCA_041179405.1. Classification (GTDB taxonomy): domain Bacteria; phylum Verrucomicrobiota; class Verrucomicrobiia; order Opitutales; family Opitutaceae; genus IMCC26134_A. Next base: position 4,285 of record JBEGTN010000431.1, on the reverse strand, counting down.
AGGCGCCCTTATAGAAAAGCGCGCCGTGGATCTTTTCCCAGCGAAGGGTGGCGTCCTTGGAGTTTATGAGCGGAAAAACCGCGCCGGGAACCACCGGAATTTCGGTGCGGCCGACGAGTTCGAGCAAGCGGAGGGTATGGGCCACGTTTTCGTCGCGCCAGCCGTCTCCGCTGGTGACGGTGATGCCCAGGACCTCGACGTCGGGAGCCTGGAGCGCGAGGAGGAGGGCCTGCATGTTGCTGCCGCCGGGCCCGAAGGCATCCTGGTCTAGTATGATCTTGCGCGCGGGGGCGGCGGAGACGGGGGCGGCGAGGGCGAAAGCGGCGATGAGAACGCAGCGGTCGAGGAGTCGGGAGAGAAGGAGGCGAGGCATCGGAAAGGCGGCGGACGTTGCGAGTGGTTCAATAAAAAGGCCGCCGTGCGAACGGCGGCCTTGAGTGCTGTGATATTTTTCGAGCGGCGGCCTAGAACTTGTAGGCGAGGGTGAATTCACCGCGAATGCCGGGCTGGAGGAAGATGGACTCGTTGCCGTAAACGGGGTTGTTAGGAGCCCAGTTCCATTCGTCGGTCAGGTTAAAGATGGAGAGGCGGGCGCTCCAGCTCTTGTAGGTGTAGAAGATGCTCGAATTGATCTCATACTGCCAGGGGATGACGATGGTGCCGGCCCAGTTGTTGTTGATCTCGCTGTGCAGGGTGCCGTTGAGCGAAAAGCCGAAGCCGTTGTCGAAGGTATAGCTGGCGAGGGCGTTGAACAGGTTGCGCGGCAGGCCTTGCACCTTGATATTTTTCACATCGCCACCGAGCCCCAAGGGACCGGCGGTCGTGACCTCGGATTCAACGGTGCCGATGTCGGTGCTCAAGGATTCGAAGCCTTCCGAGGCGGCGCGACCATCAATCAAGCTGTAGCCAAACGTCGCGAAGAAGTTTTTGTTGGGCTGGTAGTTCAACTCGATCTCTGCGCCGCGGTATTTGTATTCCTTGGCGGCGTCGCCTTGACCCTTGCGGGTGAATTTCTGGTCGAAGACGGAGAACCCGGCGAAGAGTTTGTTTTCCAGCAGCGTGAGTTTTGCGCCCGCTTCGAACAACTCGGCGGGCGTCCGGTAGGAATCCTTGTCGATAGCCTGCGGGAAGAGACCGAAGATGCCGCCGGTCTTGGTGAGCAGGTAGCCGCCACCGTTACCTTCCGCTCCAGCGGTGTTCTCGCTGTAATTATAGGTGAAGTAGTTGGTGAGCTTGCTGGTCGTTTTGTTGACCAGACTGAAGTTCACGTTTGGCAGCACCACGGTGACCTCGTCGGTGAGGCCGGAGAAGGGTTCCTTGGCCTCGACATAGAGAATATCGGCGCGGCCGCCGCTGATCACGGACAGGGTGTCGGTGAACTTGTATTCCCCCTGCACGAAGGGCGCGAATGACGTTCCGGTGGATTCGTTGGCATCGCTCGAAGTGGTGTTCTGACCGTAGAAACGGCCGGGGTGACCCGGGACGGGGCTGCGACCAAAGCCGGAGCCGTTGATCGAAGCGAGGAACGCGGCGGACTGATAGGCGTTAATCGCACTACGAGGCTGGGTGAGGTCCCAGACACCTGCGGGCTCGAAACCGTAGTCGCTGTAGGCTTTCACGGTGATGTGGCGGAAATCCAAGCCGGCGGTGACGTCGGCCTTGTCGAAGTTCATCTGGTATTCCCAGCGAGATTGTAAGGTGTAAGCCGGATCGACGACCTCGGAGTAGTAGTAAGAACTGAGCGTCTCGCGCTGGGTGAAGGTGAAGATATTGTTATTAACCAGCTTGCGATCGGGCGTGGCGGTGAAGGTCTGTATGGCCTGCAACTTGGCGTTCGTGCCGAGGGAGTTGTCGCCCGGCTTCAAGGTGCGCACGCGGCGGTCAAGGGTGACCAGTGGCCCCCAGGCGACGGTGTTGCCATGGTTGGGCGCGAATACGTTGGGTCCGCCGACGTTGACGGCATTCTGGCCGGCGTCGCCGACGGGCGCTGCGGCGTTCACGTTAACGCCGGTGCGGTAGAGGTGGTTGTCGATCAGCTCCTGGGTGGGTCGATTGATACCCCAGTTTTCCGTATACTCCATGTAGGCGAAGGAGGCGTTCGCAAACAACTCGTAGGAGTCGCTGGGTTTATAGGCGAGGGCGGCGTAGATGGACTGAGTTTTTCGATATTCGCTCTCGTAGTAGCCTTTGCTGTCTTCGCCGGAGTAGCTGACGCGGACCGCGAGTTTGTTGCTTACGGGTGCGTTGTAGTCGACCGACCAACGATAGATGTCATCCGAACCGATGGTGCCGCTGACGGTGGTTTTTTGCGCGTCGAAGGTGGGGCGCTTGGTGATCAAGTCCACGAAACCGCCGACGTATTGGGAGGAGCCCTGGATGGCGGTGGCGGGGCCTTTGACGATGTTGATGGACTCCACGGCGTTGAAGTCGATGGGCATGCCGTTGCCGTTCGAGGTGGTGCGCTCGCGGACGCCGTTTTGGAAGAGGTCGGCGGTGGAGCCGCGCAAATCTGGATTCGAAGGAGCGCCGAAGTTGGTCTTCGTGTAAGAGCTGGAAGTGAGCTTGGAGAAGTCGCGCACGTCTTTCACTCCGATGGCGGTGAGCTGCTCGCGGGAGATGATGGTGACGTTGCGAGGGATCTCGGTGATGTTCTGATCTGTGCCGAAAACCGAGTTGAACGGACGCGAGGACGGAATGATGTTTTTCTCGATTGGAATGTCACTGACATCGAGTTTTTCAAGGGTGACTACCTCGTCGGAAGGTTTAGCGGTGGAGGCGGGAGGCGGCGTTTGGGCCATCAGCGGATAGCTTAGGGAACCCATGGCGGCCAATAGAGTCAGGCTTTGCAGTCGGATGTTCATGTGGTGGTTGTGTTGTTGTAGTTTCTCGAACGAAACCTACTTTAGCACCGCATGTGCCAGTGGGTGTTTTTGTTCCCGCTGGGCTTTGGCACTTATGCGTCAAATAACGGCATTTGCTGCATTCCAGGCACGGTGACGAGGCCTTTGTCGGTGATGCGAATCGCCGGGATCACCGAGAGCGGTATCAGGTTAAAACCCATGTAGGGCAGAACGCAGCCGGCGGCGGTCCAGGCTTTTTTGAGTCGGGTGGTTTCCTTGGCGACAACCTTGGCGCGGAGCTCGGAGATGAGGCCCGCGATGGGCAGGGCTACCTTGGCGACGACGCGGTGTTTTTGCACGACGCAGACGCCGCCGCGCATGGCCTTCAGGGTATCGAGTGCGAGGCGCATGTCGGCCTCGTCGGTGCCGGCGATGATGATGTTGTGCGCATCGTGCCCGACCGAGCTGGCGACTGCGCCCTCGCGCAGGCCGAAATCCTTGAGCAGGCCGTGGGCGACCTCGCCGGATCGCCCGTGGCGCTCGATGACGGTGACAAAACACAGGGCGTGTTTGGCGAAGTGCCCGGCCCAGGACGAGGCGGGTTCGAGGCGGATTTTGTCGTGAAAAAGGATGATGCCCGGCAGCGCGGTGCGAATGACGTTGGCCGTGACCGGCTTTGTTGGCAGGGCGGGGGTGAGCGGGCGGCTGCGACCAAGTTTGATGGTCTTGTAGGCCGCTGCCGGATACCGGTAGGGTTTGCTGAGCGCTTTTTCCAGGATAGGGGTGACCTTGCGGTTTTTAACCACGAGTTCGCCGCCATACCAGGTGCATTGCGGCACGAGTTCATCGTTGAGCAATACGAGGTCGGCGCGGCGGGCGGGGGCGATGCCGCCGATTTCGCCATCCATGCCATAGCGGGTGGCGGGGTGGAGCGAGCCGAGACTCCAGGCGGTCACGGGTGGAAGTCCGGCCACGACGGCCTGGCGTGCGACCCAATCGAGGCCAAAGAGGAAAAGGTCGTCGGCGTCGCGGTCGTCGGTGCAGACGCAGACGCGCTTGGGGCTGGCGCCAAGCTCGGTGACCGCCTTGATCGCGTGAGGCAGGGAGTGCCAGGGCGTGGTGGGCGGGCCGCCGCGCAGGAACATCCAGACCCCGTTTTCAAGAAAGTCGTCACCGATCTCGCGGTCGATGGCCTCGTGGGTGTCGGTGATGCCGCTAGCGGCGCCGGCGGCGACAAATTCACGGCCGTAAATGTGACCGCAGATCGGGCGTCCACGTTTGAGCGCGGCGGCCATGATGGCGTGGCTGCGCGGATCGCCCATGGCTACCTGAACGAAGTCCATTTTCTCGCCGAGCGCGACAGCCTCGGGCCAGCGGTCGAAGAGTTTGCCTATCTTGGCGGCGGTGAGGTCTCCGCCGGCGGTTTCAAATTGCGGGCCGGTGGC
>JBEGTN010000430.1:0-2826 GCA_041179405.1 Verrucomicrobiota bacterium | reverse complement strand
GCGCCGGAAAGCGTCAGCGTGCCATTGCCGACTTTCACCAACGAGCCGCCGCCACTTAATGTGCCGCTGTAGGCGGTGCTCGAATGGTTGCTGCCGATCGAAACCGTGCCGCTGCCGAGAGCCAGACTGCGCGAACCGGTGAGGGCGCCGAGAGTCGCGTTGAGGTTATTTAGATTCACACTACCCGCGTCCGCCGCGTTCATGTCCAAGGTGGCGTTTTGCATGGCGAGAAGATCGCCGATCTTCAAAACAGTCCCGCTCACCGACGCGCGGAAGGTGCCGCCAAAGGTATTCGCCGCGTTTAGGTTGAGCGTGCCAAGCGCGACCGTGATGGTGCCACTGCCGCCGCTGATCGGGCCGGACAGGGTATTGGCCGTGCCGCTGGCAAACGACGTGAGCGTGTGGCCGCCATTGTTCATGTTGAGGCCGCCCGAGATCGTGATGCCCGCCGTGCTACCATCAGCACTTATTCCGGAAGCTCCGGTGACACTCACTGAACCATTCCATGTCAAGGTGTGGCTGGCACCGCCGCCGACGCGCAAGGTGGCGCCGTTCAGGGCAAGCGAGTTGGGAAAAATATAGCTGGCAGCAGTCGCGTAGAGCGTAGCTCCGTTCATCACCACGGGGCCGGTGCCGAAGGCATCGTTGTTTTGTGGATACACGGTTCCGGTGCCGTTGTTGGTAAAGCCGCCGCTGTGGGTGCTCGCCGTGGAAAGCGTAAGGTTTCCGGCACCCGTTTTGAGCAAGGCCAGCGTGCCGGCGGTGTTTTTAAAGCTGCAACCAACAATGCCCGTGACGTCGTTGGTGCCGACGGTGAGCGAGCCCGCGCCAGCGACCATATTGTCCACCATACCGGTTCCGCTGAGGCTGTTGATAGATTGAGAAGTGCCGTTCAGATCAAGTGTGCCATTCACCGCGAGACTGCCGGCGTTGGCACTGTTTGGCATCACATTCGACGTGCCAGTGATCAGCGTGGCGCCGAGGTCGATTGTGGTGTTTCCGGTGTGGGAGGCCACTCCGCCAAGCGACACTTTCCCGGCACCCGTGACAGTGAGGGAGGAATTGCCGGACAAACCGCCGTTGATGGTCAATGTGCGGCCGCTGGCGACGCTCCAGGTTTGTGTCGCGCCTAGAACCACTGGTGCGGTGATCGTCAGGTTTTGGCTGGCACCGGAGAGATCGATGCCGTTCGAACCGACCGTCAGGATATTCGTTCCGGCGATGGAAACGGGGCCGGATGGAGTGGTCACAGTCACACTCAGAGGGTTAAAATTCTGATTCAACACCGTGGTCAGATTGCCGGTGGAGTAGCTGTTGAAATCTATCTCGTCGCCGGTGGAAGGAACAACGGCGGGTATCCAGTTGCCTGCCGTGGCCCAAGATGTGCCGGCGGCACCAGACCAGGCGGGCGGTGCCGGCGGGACGATGAAGCGCCACAAGAGGGCGTTGCCCGTGGTGGTGCCGGCGACCATGGTGTAGGTGGCCGTGCTCGTCGTGTTGTTATAGGCTAATTGCAGGCGCTTCGAGGTGGCGGGGTGGCCAAGGTAAAACCAACCATATTGGCTCTCCGTCAAACTCCACTGGACTGCGGTTCCGATTGTGCCCGCAGCAGCCTGAGTGATGGACGTGCCATCGTAACTCAGCCGACGTCCATCGCGCGTGGAAGTGATATAATACTGGCTGGGTGTGGGCGACGGAATCAGGGTCCATTTGACCGAGGTATCATTGACGCGAATCGAGCGTCCGTCGACGGTCGAGGCCAGCAGGTTCGCCAGCCGCTTCCGGGTGCCCCTGTTGTGTATGTAATAGACCTTGTTGGTTTCTACATTCGCATCGTTATCCCATGCCGCATACAGCTGGCCGAACGCAGTGAGATTGCCGTTGATGTCATAGCTGTTCGACCTCGGAGCTGGAGTCACCGCAGTATACGGATTGGCGGGTTGGGGGTTGTTGGCGTCCTCCGTGAAGACAAACAGCGCGTATTTGCGGAGCCATGACAGGCTCTCCGCCCGCCATAGGAATTCCGCAAGGCAGTTATAGTTGTCCTCCTCGGTCCAGGAGGCGGTGCCGGCCCAATCCACGAACGAGAACTCAGTCAGCCACATCGGGCGGCCCCAAGTGGTGTAGCCGGACTGCAAACTGCTTATCAAACTGTCGGCAGACCCTCCACCGGGACTCGGATAACTATGATTGGGCGTGTAATCGACGCGATAGCCTAAACTAGCGGCCTGCGTGTAAAAGGAGGCCAGCCAGCCGCCGTTCATGTTGGCGGGACAAGGGGCGACCAGCGGCACATCCATCGCTTGCAGCCGCGGCCAGAGCCTGACGGCCTCGGTCATGGAGCGAGTCGAGCTGAAGTCGACCTCAGTAGCGGGATTATTCGGATCCAGACTTCTTCCTCCTTGGTCGAATCTATCAGGTTCGTTGAAACCCAGCTGATGAAGCCCTTCGTCGGCGCGCCGCCAAGCGGGGTAGTATTGCCAAGCAGGACCTGAGGTGCTGCCGATGTCCCAATTATAGTCGCCCCACTGCATGGGATTAAAAACCGTTCCAGCGGGCAGGCTCTGGCTGTTGCTCATGCCCCAATTATAGGCCCAGCTGGGATTGAAGGCGGTGGCGAATGTCGTGCCGCCGATACCTTTCTTGGGATACCAGGTTGAGTAGGAAAACTGCCAGCGTTGGGTGGTGGCGCTCGAGGCGGTGTTTTGCACCAGCAGCGTGCCTTGAGCAGAGCCGCCTCCCTGGGTGTCGATCGCGAGGCCGCTCCACACGTTGATAAGTTGGAAGGCGCCGCCACCCAGCGGATTCAGAATCCAGTCCTGATGC
>JBEGTN010000429.1:0-2839 GCA_041179405.1 Verrucomicrobiota bacterium | reverse complement strand
CATGCAGCAGGCAGATCAGGGCAAGCGCCGCGCGCCAGTGGTTGTTGGACTCCAGGAAGCGCAAGGGTGATGTTTAAGTTTGGGCTGCCGGAGCGGTTCAGCGGGACCCTTGGGAAATGTTCCGGTCAAGCTGACGGGGGGCGGTTTTTCAAGACGTAGAGCGGGCGTCTCTTCACCTCGTCGTAGATGCGCCCGAGGTATTCGCCGAGCACGCCAATGCCGATGAGCTGAACCCCGCCGAGGAACAGCACGAGCGAGACCAGGGTGGTGAAGCCGGTGAAGGCGACCTCCATGCCCAGCATACGTTTGATCACGAAGTAGAGTCCCACGGCGAAGCCGATTCCGGCGATAAACAGTCCGGCATAAGTCAACAAGCGGAGGGGCAGGTGGGAGAAGCTGAACAAGCCGTCGAGGGCATAGCGCACCAGGCGGCGCAGCGTCTGGCCGGGCTGGCCGGCGGCGCGTTCCTGGCGGTCGTAGAGAACCTCGGCGCGGTTAAAGCCCAGCCACGTGCGCAGGCCGGGGAAGAAGCGGTGCTTTTCCGGCAGTTGATTGAACGCTGCGACGGCGTTTTTCCCGAGCAGGCCGAAGGTGCCGGTGTTGGATTCGATGGGGAAGTCGGTGAGGCTGCCAAAGAGGCGGTGAAAGGCGTCGAACCCCACGCGGCGCAGGCCGGTGTCTTCGCGGGAACGGCGCACGGCGAGCACGACCTCGGCTCCTTTTTGCCAGGCGGCTACGAGCTCGGTGATGAGCTCGGGCGGGTCTTGTAAATCGGCGTCCATCGTGACCACCGCGTCGGCGTGATTCGCGTTGGCGAGGCCGGCGGTGAGCGCGGGCTGGTGGCCGAAGTTGCGAGAGAGCTGGATGAGGCGCATGCGCGGGTCTCGTTCGGCGGCTGAGGCGAGCAGGGCCGCAGTGCGATCACGTGAGCCGTCGTCGATGAAAATAGCTTCGCAGCGCAGGTGGGGCAGGGCGTTGAAAACGGCGTCCAGCCTGCGCAATAACTCGGGCAATACGGGTTCCTCGTTAAAGACCGGGATAACCACGGCGAGTGCGGGTAGCGGGAAATGCATGGTATCCGTTTTAGAAAACAGGCTCGGGGCAAAGAATCAACCCCGGGGCAAAGTGGGCCGCCGGTAGTCGCCGCGACTGAAGTATTTTTCCAGCCACACATACATGCAGATGAAAAAGTAGCGGCTGCCCATTTCCTTGATCTTGAGTTTGGCCTCGCCGGTGCGGCGGTTTTTCCAGGTGATGGGCACGACAGTCCAGGTGTAGCCGCGCACGATGGCCTTGAGCGGCAGTTCGACGGTGAGGTTGAAATGCGGCGCGATGAGCGGGCGGCAGCCGTCGATGACGTGGCGGCGGTAGGCCTTGAAGGCGTTGGTGGTGTCGTTGAGCGAGAGTTTGAAAATGACGCGGATGAAGAAATTAAAGAGCCGGTTCATCAGCAGTTTCACTTTGGGGTAATCATGGGTGCCCCCGCCCTTGATGAAGCGGCTGCCGAACACGCAATCCCAGCCCGCACATAGCTTTTGCCAATAGACAACCACCTCCTCGGGGGCGTCCGAGGCGTCGGCCATGAAGATGACCACGGCATCGCCGCGACTGTTATCAAGGCCGTGAATAATAGCCCGGCCGAATCCATGTGCGCCGAGGTTTTGCACCGGAGCGAGCGCGGGGATCCGGGTGATCAGGTCGGCTAACAAAGCCCACGTTTGATCGCGGCTGCCATCGTCCACCACGACGATCTCGTGCGGAATGGCGTGCGCGGCGAGAGTGCGATGGAGCTGCTCGACGGTGGTGACGATGCAGCCCTCTTCGTCGCGAGCAGGTATGATGATCGAGAGTAGTTTGGGAGGCTGGCCGGCGGGTGCCGCTTGAGTGGGCTCTGGTTCGGTCATGCGGATCGGGTTTTAGAATTAAGGCCTAGAAAGAGGGTCGTCGTCAAAAGGAGGAGCAGGCACGGGGCGATAAATGGCAGGGCGGGCGCTAGATGGGCACCGAAGGTGACCAGGCCGTTGCTTTGTAGATCGGGGCCGTTGAACAAGCGGGCATATAGGTTTAGGTGCTCAAGCGGTGCGAGCCAGAGCGCTTGGGCCGAGTAGTGTAAAGCGATCCCGAGGACCAGATCCAGGCCTGCGCCCAAAAGCCATAGCATCCGAATCACACGTGGGCTGGAGGGCAAACGAGCGCTCAGCCATGCCAGGCCGATAATCACAAGGGGTTGAAGGCAGATGTGGGTCAGCCCCCAATCGTCGCGGGCGGTGTGAACTGCGGTGCCCAAGAAAACGATCAATACCAGCACAAGCAGCCAGGCGAGCGACTGGCCGGGTATCTTACGCACGGCATCTCTGGAGGCGAAGGCCAGTGGGGCGAGAGCGAGCAGGCCGCCAATTCCAAGGGCGGGAAACAGGATCAGTTGGTAAAAGTTGAAAAAGTAATCCCGCAGCCAGCCGAGCTTGCTGGGTTGGTCGAGGACATCGGTGTTCACGGAACGGAAGGCGTGAGGCACCAGCGTATCGTAAAAATTCAGCCAGGCGGTCATCAGTTGTTGGGACCAGGGCCGGTGGGCGGCGCCTTGAAAGCTGGTGTTTTGGGTCAAGGTATCCAGCAGGCCGAGCTGGCTGATACTCCATACCAGCCACGGGGAGAAAACGAGCAGGGCGAGGCCGGCGTGCAGGAGGGTTTCGCTCCAGAACGCACGTTGGGCGGGATGATACGGAGCGGTGACAAAGTAAACGCCCACCGCCACGACGATCCACGGGCCGGCGGAGTAGTGGCTGAGCATGGCTGCCGATAGAGCCGAGAAGCCCAACGCACGATAGTGGCGTCCGTC
>JBEGTN010000428.1:0-3751 GCA_041179405.1 Verrucomicrobiota bacterium | reverse complement strand
ACGACCGCCCTCGATCCGGCCATCTTCGCATGGCGGCCCTCCCCTAACCTACGGCGTATCAGTAACCTGAATGAACTGCGCGCGCCTTAGCCGCCCCGACCGCTTGCTGGGCAAGCCCCGCACCGACTTTGGCGCGGGTGAGGTATCAGACCCGATCTAATTTCCGACCCGAACCCTTGAGTTCCGAAGCTGTTTGGTGGACTTTAACCAGGGGTGCTCTCCGCAACGCGCTCATCCCCCTCCATGCGTCCGCTCCACCTACTTCGTATTTTCCTGTTTCTTATCCTGGGGCTTACGGCCCGGGCCCAAGTCGATCTGGTGAAACTCGCCGGCCTCCGTCTCGTCCCCTCCCAATCAAACGACGCGGATAGCTTCGTCGTCAGTGATGGCGCGAAGGATTATCACCTGCGCCTTTACTTGGTTGATGCCCCCGAGACCGCCGCCGCCGACACCGCGCTCGCCCGCCGCGTGCGCGAGCAGACCAGATACTTTGGCGTCCCGGACCCTGCCGTCGTGGTGCGCTTTGGCGCGCTCGCCGCCGCCCGCACCCGCGAGCTGTTGACCGCTCCCTTCACCGCCTACACCGCGAACGCCGGAGCACTCGGCCGCTCCGCCGACCAACGCATTTACGCCTATGTCGTCACCTCCGAAGGCAAGGATCTGGGTGAGCTGCTTGTCCGCGAGGGACTCGCCCGTGCCTTCGGCCAAGGTCGCGCCAACTACGCCAACATCCCCCAAGCCGAACAGCGCTCAAAATTGGCCGACCTCGAGCTTTCCGCCGCCCTCGCCCGCAAGGGCATCTGGGCCGAATCCCAGCCCGAACTCATCGCAGCCCAACGCGCTGCCGAGCGCGCCGATACTGCGGAACTCGCCACCATATCCCGTGAGGCTGCATCACCTCAACCCCCTGTCGCCTCGCAGAAAACCGCCCGCGCCGACTCGAGTGTCCCGCCATCCGCGTTGATTGATCTCAACACCGCCACCTCCGCACAACTCGACACCTTGCCCGGCATCGGACCAGCCCTGGCGAAGCGCATCATCGCCGCCCGTCCCTTTGCCAGTGTCGACGACCTTGAACGCGTCTCCGGTCTGGGTGCCCCCGCTATAGCCCGACTGCGTCCCTTGATCGCCATCCACTCCGGCGTTAACCCCGGCGTAAAGTAGCACCGCGCCAGACAGCCCCCTGCCCTGTGCCGGAAGGAGGGTATTCTTACAACGAGGCATCCTGTCGCTTGCCCTTGGCGCGCCGCTGGCTCCAATCACCCCATGCGTCTGCCCGCCCTGCTTTTCGTTTTATTGTCCGTTTTAATACTCCCAGGCTGCTCGCGCTCCAGCGCCCCGGCAACCGCCGCTGCGGCTAAAGTCCTGAACTACGGCAACGGCGCAGAGCCGGAGGACCTCGACCCGCATGTTGTCACTGGCGTTACCGAAAACAATATTATCACCGCGCTTTTCGAGGGTCTCGTGAATTACCATCCCTCAGGCGAAGGCGTTTCGCCGGGAGTCGCCGAGACTTGGGAAAACACGCCCGACGGCCTTACTTGGACCTTCCACCTTCGCTCCACCGCCCGCTGGTCCAACGGCGAGTCGCTCACTTCCCGCGATTTCCTGCGCTCTTATCAACGCATCCTCACCCCGACCATGGCGGCCAAGTATGCGCGCAACCTTTTCCACGTCGTCGGCGCCGAGGATTTTAATTCCGGCAAAATCACCGACTTCGCCGCCACCGGATTTTCCGCGCCCGACGCACACACCCTCGTTCTGCACCTCAACCACCCCGTGCCCTACCTGCTAGAGTTATTGAAGCATTACTCGTGGTTTCCCGTCCATCTTCCCACCATCGAGAAATACGGCCCCGCAGATCGCAAGGGCGGCACTTGGACACGCGCCGGCCACCTCGTCGGCAACGGCCCATTTCAACTCAAGTCCTGGCTGCCCAACCAGAAAATCACCGTCACCCGTTCGCCGACCTACTGGAACGCCGCCGCCGTGAAACTCGACGGCATTGCCTTCCACGCCATCGATAGCATCGAGACCGAGGAGCGCATGTTCCGTGGCGGGCAGCTCGATGTGACCGGCACCATCCCCACCAGTAAAATCGACGAGTATCGCTCCAAATCACCCGGTCTCCTACGCATCGACCCCTACTACGGCACTTATTTCTACCGCCTGAACACCACCCGCCCCCCTCTCAACGACGCTCGTGTGCGCCGCGCGCTGGCCCTCTCCTTTGATCGCGAGGCCATCATCAAAACCATCCTGCGCGCCGGCCAGACCCCCGCCTACAACATCACCCCCGCCTACGCGGGCTTCACGCCGGACACCGAGCTCAAGGCCGATATCGTCGAGGCCCGCCGCCTGCTTGCCGAGGCCGGATTTCCCGAGGGCAAAGGTCTGCGTCCGCTGGAATTGCTCTACAACACCTCCGAAGGCCACAAACAGATCGCCGAGGTCATCCAGCAGATGTGGCGCACCAACCTCGGCATCGACATCTCCCTGCGCAACGAGGAGTGGAAGGTGTATCTGGATTCCCAGCACGGCCTCAACTACGACATCTCCCGCGCCGCCTGGATTGGCGACTATCCCAATCCCGAAACCTTCCTCGACCTTTGGGTAACAGGCGGAGGCAACAACGACACCGGCTACGCTAATCCCGCCTACGACCGGCTCCTTGCCACCGCCCTTGGCACCGCAGGCGCCGACGAGCGTCTCGCCGTCTATCGACAGCTCGAAAACCTGATCGTGCGCGATGTGCCCGTCATCCCGGTTTACTTCTACAAACGCGTTTTCCTCATCAGTCCAAGAGTGCAAAACTGGGTGCCCAACATCCTCGATAATCGCGGCTGGCAATACATCGACCTCAACACCGCTGCGCGGTGAGATGAAGTGGAAAGATTAAGTTTAAGTATCACCACCCAAGACTCCGAGCACGCCCGCCTTCTCCGACCTTAATCTTAATCTTTCATCTTAATCTAGTCGGCCTTCAGCCGACTTTCGCCGCCATGTTCCGCTTCATCCTCAACCGTCTCCTCCAGACCATCCCCGTGCTTCTGGTGATCGCGACGGTGACGTTTTTCATGCTGAAGCTCGCGCCCGGCGGTCCATTCACCGCCGAGAAGGCAGTCAGCAAGGAGATCATGCGAAACCTCGAGGCCCACTACGGCCTCGATCAACCGCTTCATCGCCAATACCTCAACTACCTCGGCGACATCGCGCCGAAGCGCTTCGCCCCCTGGCGCCTCTTCGCCGATTCCGACCGCGATGGCACCGCCGACTTCGATATCAAAGCCGCCTTCGGCATAGATCTCGGTCCCTCGTTCAAATACTCCAGTCGCACCGTCAACGAGATCATCGCCGCCAAGCTCCCCGCCTCCCTCGAACTCGGCGCGTGGGCCCTGCTCGTCGCCCTGGTCGCCGGCATCCCGTTGGGCATAGTCGCGGCGGTGAAAAAGAACACCTGGTGGGACTACTCCGCCTCCACCTTCGGCATGCTGGGCATCTGCCTGCCGACCTTCGTCATGGGGCCGCTGCTGGTGCTGGTCTTCGCCCTGCACTTCCACTGGTTCAGCGCCTCGGGCTGGTATACCGCTTCGGACCGCGTGCTCCCCTCCCTCACCCTCGGCATCGTTTTTATCGCCTACATCGCCCGTCTCACTCGCGGCGGCATGGTCGAGGTGCTTAACCAAGACTACATTCGCACCGCGCGGGCCAAGGGCGCGACCGAGACGCGCATCGTGCTCCGCCATGCCTT
>JBEGTN010000427.1:0-3446 GCA_041179405.1 Verrucomicrobiota bacterium | reverse complement strand
TGCCAGTCGCAACATACAGACCGGCACAGGAATCAACACCGGCGCGCGTCCCGCCACCCGACCAAGGTGCCTCGCCAACTCCGCCGTCGAGACCGGCACTCCATCGCTCACCAAAAACACTTCACCCGCCGCCTTGGGATGCGCCGCGCAAAGCACGATCACATCGGCCAGGTTGCGCACATCAAGCAAGCTGCGCCGGTTGCTCGTGATCGCGCCAAACGGCAAGGGCATGCCGCGACGTATCGCGCCGGTCAACGAGGCCAGATTGCCTTTCACCCCTTTACCGACCATCAACGGAGGCCGCAGCACCACCACTTCGAGGCCCGTCGCCACGCCCACGGTTTTCAACGCCTGCTCGGCTTCCCATTTCGAAACTCCGTAGGGATCTTCCGGTGCCGGGCTGTCGTTCTCCATATAAGCGACGCCTCCCTCCGTGCCCTCGCCATTCACCTTGATCGAGCTGACAAACACCAAGCGCCGCACTCCCGCCGCCGCCGCCTGCTCGGCCAGACGCCGGGTGCCCTCGACATTTACGCGCCTGAACTCCGCCAGAGGATCCGCCGCGCGGTCGCTCATCTGATGCACTCGCGCCGCCAGATGCACCACCACTTCGACGCCGGCCAATGCCGTGCTCCAATCTGTGTCAGGCCCGAGTTCTCCGGCCACCACCTCGCAATAGCCTGCCGCCGCTCCAGCTCCGGCGTCGGCGGGGGCACTCCGAACCGCGCCCCGAACTTCGCAGCCGCTTGCGCGCAAAGCCGCCACGACCGGCCGGCCCACGAAGCCTCTCGCTCCAGTCACGAGCACTTTTCGCGGAACAGAATTGGGTGTAGTCTGCATGATCGCTGTGCCGCCGGTTCAAAGCGCGAGGGCTACACTCCTGCGACTTCTCCCGGAGCCATCATCGTTTCCACAAATTCGCAAAACTCCGTGCGCAGGGCGTGCGCGTTAAAATCAGAGTCCACCGCGCTGCGGTTACGAGCCCCCAGCGTGCGCAATTCCGCGCTGGGCAGCGAAGCGATTTCCGCAATGCGTGCCGCCGCCGCCTCGACATCGCCATGCTCGATACGCCAGCCCGCGCCGCGCGCCACGATCTCGCTGACGTGGCTTTGCGCCGGCCCCAGATAAAGGATCGGGCGCCCCGCCGCCAGCGCCCCGTAAACTTTGCACGGATGCACGCAGCCCACCATCGCGTCTCCCATGGCCACCAGATGCACGTCCGCCGCCGCCAGCGCCTCGCCCAAAACCTCCAGAGGTTGATAAGGCAACGAGATCACGTTGGTCACCCCGGCCTGCACCGCAGCATCGACCTCCCGTTTGCCTACTCCGCCGCCGACAAACACAAATTTTATCCGCGTATCGCCCCGCAACCGTTCCGCCGCCGCCA
The DNA here is from genome assembly GCA_041179405.1 of Verrucomicrobiota bacterium. Lineage (GTDB taxonomy): Bacteria > Verrucomicrobiota > Verrucomicrobiia > Opitutales > Opitutaceae > IMCC26134_A. Next base: position 2,059 of record JBEGTN010000427.1, on the reverse strand, counting down.
GCACCGTGGTCAAGGGATGGGCGAGACTGTGGTTCCCGCTGTGCATGACCACGAACTTTCCGTCGAGTCCATGCTGGCGCCGGAACACCGCGCCGTCACCGGCGCCGATTCGTTCGCTCTCCAGCGGCCAGGGCGGTATCACTTTTAAAGGCGGACGGTGCGGCCCGCGCGCCTCCAGCTTGTTAGCCATAAAGCGATCGAGGACGACCACCCGTGCAGCGTGGGCCTGCAAAAAACGATTGCTGAGCGCGAAGATCCGCGCGGCCAGACCTCCGGCCCGTGCCTTGCCCAGTGCGACGGCTTGCTCCGGGTTCAGGTCCATCGCCCAGAATGCCACCGGCACTCTCCGCAGCCACCCGACCAGTGCGATCAACACCCCGGCCATCGGCGGCGAGGTCGAGACCACCAGCGCATCCACTCGCGGCATGAACAAAGCCCTTAAACTCGCCTGGCCCAAAAACGACAGCATGCCCGCCAGCCGGATCGGCAGCGAACGTTTGCCCAACGACGAGAAAGGCAGGCGGCGCACATCCACTCCCCCGCGCACTTCGCGACGAGGATAACGTATCGAGGGATCGTCGTAACCACGGTCCGCCGTGAGCACCACGACCTCCGCCCCGCGCTCATGCAAGGCCTCCGCCGCCGAGGCCATGTGCTGCCCCACCGCCGCCGGATCAGGCACGTAAACCTGACTCACGATCAAAATACGCCGCCGCAAACCGGGGACCGGAGGGACAGATGGGTTGGTGGAATTCAAATTCACAAAAATTACCGTCTTAGAGTGACGCGATGAACGGTTATGTGCCCTGTTTTTGAGGTCCCAGCTTGATCCCCTCAACCCTGCCGGGGTGTAGCTCCACCAAATCAGCTGTGACCAGCAAGGCTAACACCTGCGGCCAAATTTGGCTGAGCAAAGTAACCATATCCGTTCGACGCAGATTACCGGTGCGCACCCAAACCACTTTCGGCGGGCTGCCGTGCATGATGAGTTTATCAAAAAAATCCGCATCTTTCGTCAAAATCACCAAGTCGTTCGCTTTCGCGTGACACCACAACTGTTCGTCCGTGAGTTGCCGCCCGAGAACATTCGCGTGCGTGCAATGGCCGCTCAGCACCGCCGCCAGCTCGGCCGGCAAGTTTTCGTCGATAAGAATCCCCTTCATGCCACCAACTCTACGGTGGTATGCAGTTCACTGACGCGGAGTGCATAATCTAAACAAGCCAGGACATCTTCGCGCGTCAGGTGGGGATGGGCGGCCAAGACGTCCTCGATCGAATCACCGGCTCGCAAATAAGATAAAACCGTATGCACGGTAATGCGGGTCCCGATGACGACCGGGCGGCCATTGCAAACCTCGGGCTTGGATTCGATACGATTCATCACGACCGGACAACCCTGCGCAGAGCCGAAGCGCTGCGCAAGCACGCGCTTTGTTTCGGCGTTTGAGTCCATTCTATAGCCGATCCGTCGCTCGCCTCCTCAACCTTGATCATGCTGCTTGATTCCGACGACACAGGCTGTTGCTACAAACTCACTCCACTGCCGGCTGATTTCTTCGTGCCCGTAAGTCGTCTCGGCCGCTCGGCGCGCGGACTGCCGGGCTGCGTGGACACGGTCCGGATGCGCGATCAGTTCGCGCACCACGGCGGCAAAAGCGCGGCCCGTTTCCATTGCGGTTTTTCCGGTGTTGTCCACCACCCAACCTGCCCCGGTCCCGCGCACCAACAAGGCCAGATCGCTCTGCTCCGGACAGATTGCGATGATCGCCAGCCCCGCCGCCATCATCGCGTGGACTTTGCTCGGCAGGCACACGTGCATGCCGCCGGGGGTCAGTGCCACCAACCCGATCTGCTGTCGGCTCGCCTCGCGCCGCCACTCCACCGAGGGGAGCGTCGCCGCCAGCTCCACCCCCTTCGCCCCCGAGAGTCCGCCGAGGCGCCGCGCGCCCGCCCCGTTGACCATAAATTGAAAATTCACCTTCCCCGCCGCGCGCTCCGCCTGTAGCGCCTCCACCCCCGCCGCCAATCCCTCGGCGTCATGCATCGCGCCGAGCTGCCC
>JBEGTN010000426.1:0-2653 GCA_041179405.1 Verrucomicrobiota bacterium | reverse complement strand
CCGCCTTGAGCAACATCGCGTGCGTGAAGGCCGGCGTGATTTCCTCCACGTGATGCGTCACCAACACCAGCGAAGGCCCGCCCCGCTCGCGTGCGATCAGCTCCACCCGCTCCAGGAATCTTGCCCGCGCCACCGGATCCATCCCCGCGCAAGGCTCGTCCAAAATCAAAAGCCGCGGCTTGGCCATCAGCGCCCGCGCGATCAGCACTCGTTGCCGTTCGCCTTGCGAGAGCACGCCCCAGGCCCGCATCGCGAGCCCGCCCGCCCCCGCGCGCGTGAGGTGCCGCCGGGCGGCCGCCGCTTCCGCAGACGTGGGCTCCTCCCAGAGATCCAGCTGTGCGGTTCGCCCGCTCACAACCGTTTCCAAGGCTGGTTCTCCGACCGGCACCGAAGTGTGCAAGGCGCTCGACACCAGCCCGATTCGCATGCGCAGCGCACGCCAGTCGTGCTCGCCATAACGCTGTCCCAGTAAATCGATGTCCCCCGCCGAGGGCGTCAGGTAGCCGAGCAGGGTTTTCAACAGCGAGGTTTTGCCGCAGCCGTTGGCACCGAGCACCACCCAGTGCTCGCCCCGGCCGACTTGCCAATCGAGCCCGTCCAGCACTTTCACGTCGCCACGCATCACCTTGAGACCCGCTACGCGCAGGACCGGTGTATCCGTTGATTTGTTACTTTTTGCCACGAACATGCCGCACTTTCTCCCTGCGCTCCGCTCGGCGTCAAACCTCGGACCGCAACTTTTATTTACCAAGGAACCTGCACCCCGCGCTTGGCGTCTCTTCCATTTCACCTATACATCAATCCATGCGTCTCTCTTCATTCCGCCCTGCCGCCAGCATCGAAGGCCTCGCCCTGGCCGTCGGGCTGCTCGCCTTTGCCCTTAGCCACGCCGTCGCCGCACCTGCGCCCGCCGCTCCCGAGGCCGACCACACCTTCGCCGTCGTCGTTTACAATGTTGAAAACCTCCACGACGCCGACGGAGTCGCCCTCTACGACGAATTTAAATCCGACAAATACACCCCCGCTCATCTCGCGGTCAAAATCGCCAACGTAGCCACCGTGCTCTCCAAGGTGGACAAGGGTGCCGGTCCCGCCATCGCCGCCTTTAACGAGATCGAGCTCGACCAGACGCCCGACACCACCGTCAAGGACTACGACAAGTGGCTCGCCTCCGTCTCCGGCACCACCGCCAAGGCGATGCTCGCCCAATCCCCCCTCCCGCCTGAGCTCGCCGGCCTCCCCTCCGAGGCCTGGCTCCTCAAGGCCTGCGCCGATGCCGGCCTCACCGGCTACCACGTCGTCGTCACCGATGAGAAACCGCGCGAAGGCGCCGCCGTCCGCAATGTCCTCTTCACCCGTTTCCCCGTCACCGCCACCCGCACCCTCCCCGTTGACAGCGCCCGCCCCATCCTCGAGGCCACCCTCGATGTGGACGGCCACCCGCTCACCGTGTTCGTCAACCACTGGAAATCCATGCGCGGCAAAGAGCCCGCCGATACCGAGCCCGCCCGCCGCCAGAACGCCGGCGTCATGCGCGCCCGCCTCGACGAACTCCTCAAGATCGACCCCCACGCCGACATCCTCATCGTCGGCGACCTCAACTCCTCGTATAACCACAAGCAGATCCAGCGAAACCTCGGCGGCCCCTCCGCCATCAATGATGTGCTGGGCTCCCAAGGCAACGAACTCGCCGTGCGCGGCAAACAACGCGACCTCTACAACCTCTGGTTTGAACTCCCCTCCGACCAGCGCACCAGCGAGGTCTTTGAAAATAAATGGGGCACGCTCATCAACCTCATCGTCTCCCGCGGTCTCTACGACCAGAACGGCGTTCAATACGTGGACAACAGTTTCGCCGTCCTGAAAATCCCCGGCCTCAACATGGATGCCTTCGGCCGCCCCATCGCCTTCTCGCGCGGCAAGGTTCCCTACGGCTTCTCCGATCACTTTCCCATCTACGCCCGTTTCCGCACCGTGGACACCAACGCCAAGGACCAATGGATGCCACTCTCCCGCCCCAGCGAGACCGAGACCGGACCCGATACTCTGGTGAACGCCAAGGTATCCGCCACCAGCCTCTTCGCCACCGCCCTCAAACCTGCCGCCCTCCCCGCCGGAGCCGACATCCGCGACGGCACCTACGACGGCAAGATTTTCTACATCGATGAACCCGGCTACGTGGACGACAAAGGTCATGTGAAAGTGAAGGTCGGCGGCCTCGAATACGAGGTCTTCAGCCACAACAAAGAGCTACGCGCCACCCTCCGAGACCGCGCCCGCGCCGAGCCCAAGCTCCATTTCTACGGCGAACTCGGCACCTTCAAAGGCACCTGGCAATTCATCGTCCACGACAAAGATTGGCTGAAGTAACCCCGAGTCCCTCCGTGTAGGGGCGCAGCTTGACTGCGACCTCTCCGCCCTCCCTGGGAACGCCGAGCTCCAGCTCGGCCTCCTGCCCGTCCATCCGGTAGGCTTGAACGTGAGTTCAAGTGTTCGTCGCCGCCACGCCCCGGTTCCAAGCCACAAGATCCGCATACCGCACCCCGCGCCCGCCGAAAATATCCAGCGCGCTCCCCACCGTGAGATCGAGAGCGCCGCCGCTCACGCGATTAACCAGCCGCACATCATCCATCGTCGCGACCCCGCCCGCATA
>JBEGTN010000425.1:0-4519 GCA_041179405.1 Verrucomicrobiota bacterium | reverse complement strand
CGCCACGTTCAACACCGCCACCGCCGGGGTCGTGAGCATGACGCTCACCTCCAGCACCACCCGCGCCCCGACGGATCTCGTCTGGAGCGGCGCGGCGTCGGCCCTTTGGGATACCTCCGCGCTTAACTGGAAATTCGCTGTCGGCGGCGCGGCCACCGCCTACCTGGCCCAGGATCGCGTCCGCTTTGACGATACGCTGACCGGCAACCCCGCCGTCTCCGTGGCCGGTCCGCTGTATCCCGCCACCGTCACCGTGGACGCCGCCGCAGCCTACACCTTCACCGCCACCGCCGGCGGCCTCGCCGGTTCGGTCAACGTGGTGAAAACCGGTTCCGGCACCCTGAATCTCGTCGGCGGCAACACGCACACCGGCGGCTTCACCCTCCAATCGGGCACGCTGGCCCTCGCCGACGAGACGGCCAACTTGACCGGCCTCGGCACCGGCCCGATCACCCTCTCGGGCGGCACGCTTCAGCAGCTCGATGGCAGCGGTTCCTACAGCACGGCGACCTATGATTTGCGCGTGCCAGCCGGAGCGAGTCCGACCTTGCGGGCAGACTCGCGTATGGAGCTTTTCGGCCCCCTGACTGGCTCCGGCACGCTCAATCTTTACGTGCCGTGGGTGCGTTTCAAGGTGAGCGGCGACTGGTCCGCCTTCACCGGTCGCATCAACGTCACTTCCGACTCCGATGGCGGCCTCTTCCGTCTTTCCAGCACCGCCGGATTGCCGCTTGCCCGCGTAGATCTCGGCTCGAAGGTCACCCTGCTGGCCTTCCTGAGCCAGACGCAGACGCTCGCCGTCGGCGCGCTTTCTGGCGCGAGCGACGCCGTGCTTTCCGGTATCGCGAACGATAATAATACGCCCGCATCGGCCTATGTCGCCACCTGGCAGATCGGCGGCCTCGGCACCGACGCCACCTTCTCCGGCGCTATTACCAATGGCACCAGTCCCAGCCGCACCGCCATCACCAAGGCCGGCGCCGGCACCTGGACCGTCGGTGGCAACTGCACCTACACCGGCCCCACCGTCGTCTCCGCCGGCACCTTGCTCTTTGCTGGCACGCTCACCAACACCTCCACCGTCGAGGTGTTGTCGGGCGCGACGCTCAACCTCACCGGCACCCTTACGGTCGCATCCGTTACCATTCGTTCGGGCGGCACGCTCACTGGCTCGGGGGTGATTAATGGCACTCTGATCAACGAAGGCTCCTTTCTGGCCGACGGAGCCACAGGCTGGACGATCAACGGCGCGGTAACCAACAGCGCCACCGGCGTGATCCGCTTCACCCGTGGGGCGACGCTCGTCGCCACGGGTGCAGTGACTAATTCGGGCACCATTGACTTTATCACCGCCGGCTCCGCGCTCCCCGCCGGTCTGACTGGCACCGGCGCGACCCTGACGTCGGCCAATGTGGCCGTGCCCGGTATTTCCACGGTTTCCGGAACCGACTTGCAGGTCTCGTTGCCCACCTACTCGGGGCATCTCTACCAGTTGCAGCGCTGCACCGATCTCACGAGCGCGAGCTGGGTAAATGTCGGTGTTGCCCAGAGCGGCACCGGTGGCACGCTGGTGTTTACCGATACCCCCGCACCGACCGATACCCGCGTGTTTTACCGCGTTGTCGTCTCTCCATGAGCAAACACCCCGCCGCCGCTTTTTTTCGCCGACTGTTTGCGCTGATTCTTGTTTGCGGAGTTTGCCCCTTGCAGGCGGCGACCTACTACGTCGCCACCAACGGCAGCGATTCTAACACAGGCACGCTGGCCAGTCCTTTCGCCACCGTGCAGCGCGGGCAGCAGGCGGCCAGCGCCGGTGATACGGTGTATATCCGCGGCGGCACCTACGTGATGAGCGAATCCCAGATCGCGCTCTACACGAGCATCTGGGCCTACGTGACCAACCTCAACAAGAGCGGCACGTCCGGCGCCCGCATCCGGTATTGGGCCTACCCGGGAGAGCGTCCGGTTTTTGATTATTCGGCGATCAAGCCCGCCAACTACCGCGTCTTCGCGTTTTTTGTATCCGGATCGTGGTTGCATATCAAGGGGCTCGAAATCACCGGCGTGCAGGTGACCATCCTCACCCACACCCAGTCCGAGTGTTTTGAGAACCAGGGGAGCAACAACATCTACGAGCAGCTCTCCATGCACGATGGCATGGCGATCGGTCTCTACCTCAACAAGGGTTCAAATAACCTCATCCTCAACTGCGACGCCTACCGGAACTGGGACAGCGTCTCCGAGAGTGGCGTCGGTGGCAACGTGGACGGCTTCGGCGGCCATCCGACGAAGGGCGGCACGGGGAACGTGTTTCGCGGCTGCCGCGCGTGGTATAACAGCGACGACGGCTACGATTGTATCAATGCCTTTGAAAGCATCGCGTTTGAAAATTGCTGGGCGTTTTTCAACGGCTACTCCGGTAATCTGGTCAGTCGCGGCGATGGCAACGGCTTCAAAGCCGGAGGCTACGGCGCGGCCGGCGGTGCCTTTCCCACGCCCGTGCCTCGCCACACGACCAAGTTTTGCCTGGCCGTCCGAAACAAAGCCAACGGGTTCTACTCGAACCACCACATCGGAGGCAGCGACTGGATCAGCAACACCGCCTACCAAAACGCCACCAACTTCAACATGCTCTCCGTCCTGGCCGACAACGATACCGACGTGGCCGGCTACGGACACTACATGCGCAACAACCTCGGGTATTCGCCGCGCACCACCTCGCTCAGTAATCTCGACCAGACGCAGAGCGATGTGGTGTCGAATTTTTTCACTCTTCCCGTCACGGTTGCGGCGGCAGACTTCTTCTCGACCACCACCAACACCGCGCAGTTGGAGGCCATTGTCGCCACCCCCAGAAAGTCCAATGGCGAACTGCCGGACATCACCTTGCTGCAGCTCGCGTCGGGCAGTGATCTCATCGACGCCGGTGCTGACATCGGCTATCCGTTTTCGGCGGCGGCTCCCGATTTGGGTGCGTATGAGTTTGGCACAGGAACCTCCAATACGCGCGTGCTGACCTGGAAGGGCGACGGCATCACGAATGCCTGGAACAACAACGTCACCGCCAATTGGTCCCACGGGGCGATCCCGGCTAAATTCGCGCCCGGCGACTCGATTGTTTTTGATGACACCGGCTCGGCCACTCCGGGTGTTGCGCTGGTGGAGGGGCTTTGGCCAAGCGCGGTGGAAGTTCGCGGCGCGAAAAACTATACGTTCGCCGGCACGGGTTCGCTCGCCGGTCCGATGACGTTTTCGATGGCGGGCACCGGTCTGGTCACCTTGTCCGGTGCGCACACTTACGAAGGGGCGACCACGGTGCGCTCGGGCACCTTGCGGGTCACCGGCTCGCTCACGAACACGTCCACGGTCGAGGTCTTGTCCGGCGCGACGCTCAATCTCACCGGCACGCTGACGGTCGCTTCCGTCACGATTCGTGTCGGCGGCATGCTTACCGGCGCGGGCACCATCAACGGCACGGTCATCAACGAAGGCGATGTGCTCGCCGACGGCGCCGCCTCCGTGCTCACCCTGAATGGACCGGTGACCAACACCGGGACCTTCCGCTTTACCCGTGGAGCGGGGCTGGTTGCGAACAACGGTTTTATCAACAACGGCACACTCGACCTCGTCACCGCCGGCTCTTCGTCTCCTTCCGGACTTACCGGCACAGGCGTGGTGTTGACTGCCGCCAGCATCCTTACGCCCGTCATCGCTCTGGCCGGGGCGAGCCTGCAGATCAGCCAGGCTTCGCTGCCCGGACATAGTTATCAACTTCAGCGTTCCATCACGCTGGCCACCGGGAGCTGGGTCGATGTCGGCGTCGCCGTGTCGGGAACCGGGGGCGTCTTGGTTTTTACCGACACTCCCGCACCGACCGATGCCAGCGTATTCTACCGAGTGGTTGTGTCCCCCTGATGGGGTTGGGGCGGTTAGCCTCTTCCGTTTCCGAACCGAGTCTATGTGCCCGTGTAGCCGCGCCCGTGCCGGGCGCGTTCCGTAGTCGCAGAAACGGCAGGCACGGCCGTTGCTACACAAGACCCGGATGGAATCATAAACGGTATAATACCAAGCATCCACTGGTTTTAGACTTTCACTTGGCTTTCTGTAGCCCCGACCGCTGGTCGGGGTCTCTGGGAAATGCCCGACCACCGGTCGGGCCTACATCAGGCCAAAGTCCAAATTCAAAGGGCACTTGGTATCCGGCATCGCGGCGTTGCCGATGAGGCCACCGGCTTCGTTCCAAACCCGGCGCCTATCCCTCCGGTCAGGTTTGCCAAGGGCGTGGGATTTGAATCCGCTCTGGCCATGTGCATCACGCTTAAGGGGAAGGCTTCGATATTACGGCGAGGCGGTCTGTCCGTCGGTGTGTTTCTGTGTGCCTGTTTTGTTGCGCATGCCGAACTGAAGTGGAACGCCACCGAGGCGACTGCCGCGCTTCGTTCGGATCAAAAATCCGTGGAGGTGAACTTTGAGTTTAAGAATGTTGGAAAGAGTCCGGTCGGCATCCTCGAGATTAGTT
>JBEGTN010000424.1:0-7043 GCA_041179405.1 Verrucomicrobiota bacterium | reverse complement strand
GCGCAGTCCATGTTGCAGCCCTGCTGGATCGAGACGAAGGCCGAAACCTGCCTCTCCTCCAAAACGTGATCGCGAATGGTGTTCTGCGAACCCGCTTCCTCGGCAATGTCCACGATCGTTTCGCCGATGGGGACGCCGGCGGCCTGCGCGGCGCGGAGGTTGTCGAGATAGTCCGGTACCTGGTGGAATTTCTGCGTGCCGACGATCAGGTCCACGTCGGGCAGCTGGTCGAGGAGGGAGGCGCCGCGGTTTTGTGCCATGCAGCCGAGGATCCCGAGCACGAAGTCCGGCTGCTTTTTTTTGCGGGCGGAGAGGTTTTCGGCCTTGGCGATGGCCTTTTGCTCGGCGGCGTCGCGCACGGAGCAGGTGTTGAGGAGCATGATGTCGCAAGCGTTCTCGTCGGTGACGATACGGTAGCCGCGGGTGCGCAGCATGGCGGCGACCGCGTCGGAATCGCGTTCGTTCATCTGGCAACCGTAGGTTTTGATATAGACGCGGTTCATGCGGCGTAAGGGGAAGAAATGCGTCCGCGCAGGGGGCGGGTCAAGCGCGGCAGGCGGACGGGGAAGCGAGCCAAGCCAATTAGTCAATCAATGATTGACCAGTTGGCTTGGCGACTTGGCGACTTACCGCGTTTCTGTGTGGAAAACAGGGCAGTTTCCACGCTCATGGAGGGATGAAATTGCGCACGTTTGCTTTGGGCGGGGTCCTGACCGTCGTGACGACGACAGGTGCGCAGGCGCAAAACGAAGATATGTTTGAGGCGGGACAGGCCTTGTTCGAGGCGCTGGCACCGCCGGAGATCAAGGCGGAATTCGAGTTTCCAACCCGCGAGCAATGGGACGAATTCGCCGCCCGGCTGGAAAAAACCCGCGAGACCGGTTCGCTGGCCGAACTGGCGGCCTACGAACCCGAGGCGCGGGTGGCGCTGGCCGCGCTGCGAGTGATCCCCGGCTATGAGGACTACGCAGATTGGTTATCCGAACGGCTCGATGACATCGCGGTGGCGAAGGCAGCCGAGGCGCAGCGCAACACAGGTGTGGTGATCGAAGTCACCCCTCCGGCACCCCCGCCGCCGGACGTGACGCCGACGCCGGCACCCCCGCCACCCAGGCCGATCCCGCCGCCGCCCCCCACCCCACCGAAGCCACTTCCAACCCCCACCCCGAAGCCCACCCCGCCGCCCGTTCAGGTGGCGGCAGGGACAGGCGTGCCGCTCTACGGGCTGTGGCTGGAGCGTTTGCAGGGGCGGCCCAAACCAGCGCGGGCGGACGAGTTTCTCCCTGTGTTACAAGGTGCCTTCACCGCGCAAGGTGTGGCGGAGGCGCTGGTCTGGCTGGCGGAGTCGGAGTCCACTTTTAATCCCCGCGCGCGCAGTCCGGCGGGGGCGCGGGGATTGTTCCAGCTCATGCCGGTCACGGCGAAGGCGATGGGACTCAGTCTGCTGCCCTTCGACGAGCGCACCCAGCCGGAGAAAAGCGCGCGGGCGGCGGCGGCGTTATTGCGCAAGCTGCACGGGATGTTCGGCTCATGGCCGCTGGCGCTGGCGGCCTACAACGCCGGCGAGGGCACGGTGCGGCGGGCATTGAAAGCCAACAACGCGACGACCTTCGCGGAGATCGCCGAAAAACTGCCTTCTGAAACACGCCTCTACGTGCCCAAGGTCCTCGCCACGGTCGCGCTGCGCAGCGGCGTGACACCGGAGGCGCTGGCGGTGCCACGGGACCGCTAAAGCTGGCGCGGAAACAAAAAGCCCCGTCCCTTTACGGGACGGGGCTTTTGAGGAATCAGTTTAAATTTTCTGAGATCGCGTATTACTTGGTTACGGTGGTCTCGGGCTTCTTGTCGCCTTCGCCCTTGTGCTCGTGCTTTTTCTTTTCGTGGGCGGCGGCCTTCTTGTCGGCCTTCCAGGCGGCGAGCTCGGTTTCGTCGAGCTTACCGTCATGGTTGACGTCATATTTCTTTAAAACTTCAGGCGGAATTGGCTTTGCTTTCGAAGTATCTTCGGCGGCGGCTGAAATCGCGAAAGCGAGCGAGAATAGGGCCAACAAGGTGGCTAGGCGGGATTTTTTCATGTTTTGGAAAGGATTGCACCCACTCTGACCTAGACCGCAGCGCATGGTTCCTCAAAACATCATCCCCTGATCATTTTATTTCCAAGGGCGCGGGGCGCGGAAAATCAGCCTGTCAGTCCGCGCAAAAAGTTAAACGTGAGGTCGCTCTCGCCCGGCAGGCTTTCGTGGCCGAAGTCGGGGTAGATCTTCATCTCTTTTTTCGCGGTGATCTTGTTGTAGATCGCGAACTGCGTGCTGGGCGGGCAAATCGTGTCCATCAGGCTGGTGAACATCAAGACCTCGCCCTTGATGCGCGGCGCGAGGAACTGGAGGTCGATGTAGCCGAGCTTGGTGAAAATCGCCTCCTTGCGCTCGTGGCGCGGATCGAAATGGCGGAAAAAAGTCCGCAGCTCCGCGTAGGCATCCTTCGCCTGGTCCATTTCCCAAACGCGCAGATAGTCGGAGAGAAAGGGGAACACCGGAGCAGCGCGCCTTACCCGCGGCTCCAGCGCGGCGCAGGCGATGGCGAGCGCCCCGCCTTGCGAGCCGCCCATCGCACCCACCCGCGCCGGATCGACCTCGGGCAACGCCATCACCACGCGGGCGAGCTGCGCCGTATCCAAAAATATCTGACGATAAAGCAATTTCCTCGGATCGGGATCATCGAGCCCGCGGATGATGTGGCCGTTATGCGTGGTGCCCCCCACCCCACCGGTGTCCTGCGAGCGCCCTCCCTGCCCGCGACAATCCATCGCGGCCACGCAAAAGCCGGAGGCGGCGTAGACGAGCTTGCCCGACCAGTCGCCTCCATTGCCCGTGTATCCGTGAAACTGGAGCACCGCCGGCGCGGGTTTGCCGCCGCGCGCTTCCGACGTAGGACGGAGGTATTTGGCGTAAATCCGCGCGCCTCCGACACCCGTGAACCAGAGGTCGAAGCATTCCACGCCGGGCGCGTCGAGCACCGGACTGGGCACGAGCTCGACCTTGGGATCGGTGGCGTCGAGTTCGCGCAAAGCCTCCGCCCAGTAGGCGTCGTGATCGGCCGGGCGCGGGTTGCGTCCGGCATAGTTGCGAAGCTGTTCGAGAGGCAGGTCGATGAGCGGCATGGCGAGAAAATGAATCGAGACGGATCCCACCTTTCCAGATAGGGCCTCACCCTTCAAGGTTCGGCTTCGCGGCGCTTGCACGGAAGATTGTCTTGTCCGATTGCTACCAACCATGCGTCCCATAAATTCGCCGCCGCCGTAAAGACGCGAAGCCATGCAATCCACCGCTCCCACTATCGAGGCCTATTTCGCCAGTCTTCCGGACGACAAACGGGCGGTGATGGAAAAACTCCGCGCCCTCGTCGAGGCCCACCTGCCCGCCGCCTCCGGCAAAATGAAATACGGCATGCCCTGTTATGAACACGATGACCGGAGCGTCGCATTCAACGCCCAGAAACACTACTTCGCCTTCTACGCCGACCCGGAGATCGTCAAACGCCACCGCAAAGCGCTCGGCGACCTCGATGTCGGCAAGTGCTGCATTCGTTTCCGTAAATTCGAGGATCTCCCGCTCAAGACGCTCCAGAAAATCATCGCCGACTCCGTGAAATAAGACCGCCCGCCACCCCCATGTCATATCCCCCGTCCGTCCCCTTTCCCCGCCCTCGCAACTGGCTCGAGCGCAACCTAAAGTGGCTCATCCCCGCGCTGGTGCTGGGCCTCGTGACTTCCCTCGCCGGACTCGCCCTCGTGTTCGTCAGTTTGTTGAAAGGCTCCAGCGTGTATCAGGGCGCTCTCGGACGGATAAAGCCCCACCCCGCCGTCATCGCCGCGCTCGGCGCGCCCGTCCGCGAGGGGTTTCTCTTCACCGGCTCCATCCGTATCGTAAATTCCTCCGGCGAGGCCGACCTCACCATCCCTCTCTCCGGCCCCAAAGGCGAAGCCACCGCCTTCGTTCACGCCACCCGCTCGCTCGGAGCCTGGCACTACGATCGCCTGATAGTCGAAACCACCCCTGATCAAATCCGGATTGATCTATCCGAGACATCCACGCAGGCGCCACCGGTTAATAACTCAAAATCCACGTCATCGTCCGACCGCGGCACCCTGTAAACACACCATGCAAATTGTCGGCGCAACTAATCTGAGCGAAGAGGAAATCGCGCTCAAAATCACCGAAGGACACCGGCTGGTCTCCTATCCGTTCTGTGTATCAATCCTCATCCTGACTTTCCGGCGTTCGAGCGACGTGTATCTGCTCAAGCCCGGCGAAAACGGGCGCTCCCTCGCCTTCGGTTACGGTGCCATTAGTTTTCTCCTCGGCTGGTGGGGCATCCCATGGGGACCCATCTACACTGTCGTGAGCATTTCAGAATGCATCTCCGGCGGGAAAGATCACTCGCAAGCCTTCCTCAATGGAGTCCTCGGCGCTTTCGATCCCGCCGCAGGTGCCGCGCCGCCTCCGCTTCCGGGAACCAGCACCGGCACCGCCCCACTCCAAAACACCCCGGCAGCCGCTCCGGCCTCTGCCATCGAGAAAAACCCTGGTTTAGCCATCGCCAGCCTGTGCCTCGGCATCGCCGGCATTTTCCCGCTGGGCATTTTTGGCGCCGTGCCCGCCATCTTTTGCGGCCACATCGCCTTGAGTCATCTTAAACGCAACCAAGGCACGAAGGGCAAACGTCCCGCCGCCGCCGGTCTGACGCTGGGTTATCTGGTGGTGGCGTTTTACGTGGTGATGATCGCGGTGGTGATCCTGGACCACGGTTCCGGCTCGCCCTCCTGATGCGCGACGCGGTCTTTCCCTGAACCACCGGCTTGCCTGACCGTCCGTCTCCAGCCGGACTGCTCCCACTCCCTTATGCGCCTCGGGCCGCTCACCCTTTCCTCCAATTTATTTTTGTCTCCGCTGGCCGGATACACGAACCTGCCCATGCGTCTGACCGTGCGCGAGCTGGGCGGACTCGGGCTCGCCACCACCGATCTGGTCAACGCCCGCTCCCTGCTGGAGCGCAACAAGGGTGCTCTGCGCCTCGTCGCCACCTCGCCCGAGGACCGGCCGTGGGCCATCCAGCTCTTCGGCGCCGTGCCGGAGGAGATGCGCGACGCAGCCATCCTCTGCCAGGAACTCGGTGCCCAGGCCATCGACATCAATATGGGTTGCCCGGTCAAAAAGGTGGTCAAGATCGGCGGCGGTTCCGCCATGATGACCGAGCTCGCCAAGACCACCGCTCTCGTGCGCGGCATGGTCGAGGCCGTGAAAATCCCCGTCACCGCCAAGATGCGCCTCGGCTGGGACGACCAGAACCTCACCGCGCCCGATCTCGCCGCCGCACTGGAAGACGCCGGTGTCGCAGCCGTCTTCGTCCACGGCCGCACCCGGGCGCAGGGTTTCGCCGGCCAGGTCAACCTCGCTGGCATCCGCGCCGTGGTGCAGGCGGTGAAAACCATCCCCGTCATCGGCAATGGCGACGTGACCACACCCGAGGCAGCCCGCCACATGATTGCCGAGACCGGCTGCACCGGCGTGAGCGTGGGGCGCGGCGCGTTCTACGATCCGTGGATTTTCAAGCGCACCGACCACCTGCTGCGCACCGGCGAACTCCTGCCCGAGCCGACCCTCGAGGAACGGGTCCGCGTGATGCGCCGGCACTTCGAACGCTACGTCGAGTTCTACGGTGAGCACGACGGCGCGCGCCATTTTCGCCGCGTCGCGCCGTGGTATGCGCGCCGCTTCGGTCCGGCCAAACCTTTCAAGCACGCCATCCTCGGCATGGGTTCGCGCGAGGATTTTGAACGCGCGCTCGCCGAGTTTTTCACCTGGCGCGCCCGTTTTTGCGACGAGCGGGGCGAGCTATTACCAAAGTTTCAACCCGAGCCGCTGGTCGCGTCGTTCATGCGCGATGCGGACGATCCGGTCCTCACCCGCGAATCCATCCCCGTGCCGAAGGGTCCGGTGGAGAACTGGTGAGCGGACCTGAACCGCACCCATGTATTTGTCCGGCTTGGCCGCTCAATATTTCAGCCGCACCTGAGCACCGGTTTCATCCTTCAGGATGATTTGCTTACGAGAAGCATCCACACTGTCGAACTTCACGCCCAGCACAGGCTCGATCAACTCACCTTGCCGAACCAGCCGGCCATCAATGAGGGCGCGGGCGGGCGTCCCTTGAAAAACACCGGAGACCCTCAGGCTACCGCCCCATTTCACAAAATTCGCATTGGGCTCCAGCGTGGTGCCGTCACCCGGAACGACTGTCACGCGATTATTCGTCGTGGTGTCTCGCGCGCCTGCCACTGTTTTGGTTGCCGGGTTCGATACTTCTGCGATCGGGGTTGGATCTGCTGGCTTCGTAGTCGGCGCGAGGTCGTCACCCTTTATCGCCGCCTCCAGTTTGGCCTGCTCTTTCGCACGCGCCAGATCCATGGCTTTTTGAGCCTTGCCGACTGCCTGTCCTGGCAACTGCGACGCTTCATCCAGCTTTGCCTTGACCGTGCTTACGGCTGCCGTGGCGCCCCATGGATTCAGATAGTAAATCAAGCCGCCGCCCACTCCACCCGCGATCAATAGAAAAACCAGGGCGAAAATAACCAAATCACGACGGGCCCGGACCTTTTTTTTGCCCGCGCCAGACATGATCGGCGGCGTGGACTCCGACTTGCCCGCGATCGCCCCGGCTACACGCGGACTTAACATCATCGGCGGACGTGTTCCGATGGTGGCCTGGGCGTTCTTGGACATCAACGGAGCCAAAGGAGGCACCACCCCACTTTCATCCGCCGGCACAAAAATCGCCGGCAACCCCTTCATCGCCATCGGCGGCATGGTGAGATCACTAGGCGTATTTGGCCGAGGCTGGCCACCTGCTGCGGGCGGAGCCGAACCCGCCGGCGGCCCTCCCATGGGGAAAGGAATTCCCGCCGGTTGCTCCGGCTTCGATGCTGCGGGTTGCCCCGGAGACGACTGGAGCCGTGTGCTCATCTTTAACTTAACTGGTGCCGG
>JBEGTN010000423.1:0-11771 GCA_041179405.1 Verrucomicrobiota bacterium | reverse complement strand
CGCTCACGGCCGGGATCACAACGGCGGCGATGCTATCGTTGGCGGCCTCGGGCACCTGGGGGCCGGCGCTGGTCCGGGCCGGCTGCAACGCGGAGACGGTGGGGCGCTGGGTGCAAGGGGCAGAGCTGGGTGTCTGGCTTTTCCCCTACATGGTGATGGTATGTCTGGCGGCGGTTTTCAGCGCGGCGTTGCAGACCCGCGGCCGGTTTCTTGAGCCGGCGCTCTCGCCGATATGGCTAAACCTAAGCATGACAGGGTTTCTTGGCTGGGCGGTGTGGAGTCGCGGCGCGGCGCTCGGGCGCGGACCGGCGGCGATGCACTGGCTGTGCGTCGGCGTGCTGGCCGGTGGGGCGCTGCAACTGCTGGTGCCGGCGGCGGCGTTGTGGCGGCTGGGCTGGCGGCCGTGCGCAGGACTCCGGGCGAGCCCGGGGGTGCGGCAGATCGCGCGACTGATGGTGCCCACGCTTTTCGGCTCGGCGATTTACCTGATCAACATGACGGTGTCGCGTCTGCTGGGGCTGTCGCTCGACGACGCGGCGGCGACGGTGCTCAATTTGTCCACCCGGCTGATGGAGCTGCCCATCGGAGTGTTTGCGATCTCCATTTCGACGGTGTTTTTCCCCCAGATCGCGATGCACGCGGCGGCGGGGGACATGCACTCGCTGGCGAAAGATTACCGCCACGGCATGAGGTTAATCATCCTGGTGAACGTGCCGGCGGCCTTCGGCTTGGTGATGCTGGCGCAGCCGATCATCCGCGTGGTGTTTCAGCACGGGAAGTTCGACGCAAATGCGACGGAGCTGATGATCCCCGTGCTCAGCGTGTGCGCGCTGGCGTTGCCGTTTCTGGCCTTTGTGAGTTTGGCGCTCAGAGCGTTCTATGCGCAGAAGGACACCGAGACACCGGTGCGTGCTGCATTGGCGAGCTTCGGCGTCAACGTCGTGGCGAGTTTGGTGCTGATGCGCTGGGCAGGCACGGCGGGATTGGCGACAGGCGCGACGCTGGCGGTGATCACGCAAGCGTGTTTTTTACAGTCACGGCTAACGCGCAAGCATGAAGGACTCGGCTTCGCCCACCTGTGGCCGCATGCGCTAAAAGTGTTGTTGGCGAGCGTGCTAATGGCGGCAGTGGTGGCGGGCGCGTGGGCGGGATGGACGCACTATGCGGGTCGCAGCGCCTTGAGTGATCTGGCCGGACTCGCGGCGTGTATCGCGGTCGGCGTAACGGTGTTCGCGACGGCGGCGTGGGTCTTGCGCGTGGAAGGCCGCGACGAGTTGATCGCGCTGGTCCGCCGTAAACTGAAACGCGGAAAATAAGCGACGCGAACGGTTATCCGCCTCGGGACTTGCGAACGCGAGTTGTTGGGGTGTGCTGACGACCAATGAAGATCCATGTATTGCCCGCCGGGCCGATCGAAACCAACGCCTACCTGCTCACCGATGCCATTAACGGCGAGGCGGTGTTGATCGACGCTCCTGACGAAGTTTGGGCGCAAGTCGCGCCCATCCTCGCCAAAGAACGCTGCAAACTGACCGAGCTTTGGCTAACCCACGGACACTGGGACCACATGCAAGGCGTCGGCGAGGTGGTGCGGGCGAGCGGGGCCAAGGTGAGCGCGCACGCGGCCGACAAGGTCCTGCTGGAAACGCCGGGCGTCATGGAGGTTTTTTTGCCAAAAACGATACGGCTCGAAGCGGTCAAGGTGGACCGATGGGTCGCGCAGGGCGACGTCATCACTGCCCTGGGTAGAAAGTGGGAAGTCCGCCATGTGCCGGGGCACTGTCCGGGGAGCGTTTTGTTCTGGAGCGCGTCGGATGACGTGGCGGTTTGCGGTGACGCGATTTTCAACGGGAGCGTAGGACGCACGGACTTTCCCGGTGGAGGGATGGCGATGCTGACGCACTCGATACGCACGCAGATCTACACGTTGCCGGACGCGACTGTGCTCTACCCCGGACACGGACCGGAGACCACAGTGGCACAGGAGAAGGCCCATAACCCCCACGTGCGTCCCTGAGCCGATCAGACGCTATCGCGGGTTTCCTTGCTCAAAACCAAGGCCAGCAGACTGAGCGCGGCGGCGGCGGCGAGGTAATAGCCGACGGCGGGGAGCCCGTGTTTCGTAGCCAGCCAAGTGGCGACGGAGGGCGCGAGCGAGGCGCCGAAGATGCCCGCGAGATTGAAAGTCAGGGAGGCCCCGGTGTAACGCACGGCGGTGGGAAATAGCTCCGAGAGAATCGTGCCCATCGGGCCATAGGTCAGCCCCATCAGGGTGAAGCCGATGATCTGCGTCGCCACCACACCGACCAGTCCGGCCTGAAAAAGCGGGCCGAAGGCCAGGCCGAAGGCGATGATGGACACGGTGATAAAAATCAAAGTCAGCCGGCGTCCGAAGCGATCGGCCCACAAGGCGGAAAGCGGAATGGTCGCGGCGAAAAACAACACCCCAGTCATCTGGATGAGCAGGAATTTTTCCCGGCCATAACCCAGTTTGCTCGTGCCCCAGCTCAGGCAAAAAACTGTCAGCAAGTAAAAGAGGAGAAAGGTGGCGAGAGCGATAAACGTGCCGAGAAAAAGAGGCCAGCTGTGATTGCGGAAAACCGTGAGCAAGGGCACTTCGACCCGCTCCTGTTTCTCGATGGCGGCGCGAAAGGCGGGCGTCTCGGTGATGTTGAGTCGCACGTAGAGACCCACGAGCACAAGCAGACTGCTCGCGAGGAAAGGCAAGCGCCAGCCGTAGGCGAGGAACTGTGCGTCGGTCAGCGTCTCGGAGAGGAGCAGAAAAATCCCTCCCGAGCCGAGAAAGCCGAGCGGCGCCCCGAGCTGGGGAAACATGCCAAACCAGGCGCGTTTGCCGGGCGGCGCGTTCTCCGTCGCCAGCAAGATGGCCCCGCCCCATTCGCCCCCGAGTCCAAAGCCCTGGCCAAAACGACAGAGCGCGAGCAACGCGGGAGCAAGCACACCGATGCTCGCGTAGGTAGGCAGCAAGCCGATGCACACGGTGGACAATCCCATGGTGAGCAAAGCTGCGACCAGCGTCGCCTTGCGACCGATGCGGTCGCCGAAATGGCCGAAGACCGCCGACCCAATCGGCCGGGCAAAAAATGCGAGGGCAAAAGTGGCGAGCGATTGCAGCGTCGCCAGCGCCGGATCGGAGGCGGGGAAAAATAGTTTCGGGAAAACCAGCACCGCCGCTGTCGCATAGATATAAAAATCGAAAAACTCGATTGTGGTGCCGGCGAGACTGGCAAAGAGGATGCGTCTCGTGGAGTTGGGGGCCGGATTGGCGGGGGAACGGGATGAGGACATGGGGAGACTAGTCTTCGGTTGAATCTGCTTCGGCATTTTTTCCGGAAAAAAGAGGGACCAGCGAGATCACACGCGAGCCCTCATGGGCAAGGTCGTAGAGTGGCAGAGGCGGGTCTTTGGCGAGGCGTTTGACGAGGACCGGGTCAGTGCGTTTTGATAGCTCCACGAAATGCATGCCGTCGGAGGCGCAAGCCAGCAGTCGGGCGTAGGGTTTGAAGACCTCGGGACGGCCGAGCACACGGACGGATTTCATCCCATCAGCGGAAGCAGGCAGGGCAGGCGTGGACAAGCGATCCAGGACCAGGCAGCTGTAGGCCTGACTGCGCAGATCGATGCCGGCCCGAAAGGCGAAACGCACCCAGGATGCGTCATTCTGAACCCCGGCCGGAGGGTGGGCGAAGAAGTGGCACCAATCGCGGGCGTTGGCCTCGATGAAAAGAGGGCAGCTTTCACGGTGCGTGCAGGGGGCGACGATGCGATGGGTGGTGCGAAAGCCATCGCGCACGGCGGCGAGAGCGCGGCTATCGGCATGTGTGCCCGGCTCCACCCAAATCACTGCGGAGGCACGGCCCGCCAATTCCAACAAGTTGGCGCGAGCATCGGCCGGGAGCTCGTTGAGCACATGGCTGACAACAAGTGTAAACGGCGCGGTCGAGAGTCTGAAGGCGGGCGAGTCGAGCAGCGGCAGAGCGGGAAATGTCTCGCGGGCGCGGGCGGTGGCGAAGGTGACCGCCTCGGGCGAGTGGTCGTGGAGGTGCAGACCGGAGAAATGGGCGGGGCCGAAGGCGGCGAGCACGCGACGGCCGGCGACTCCGCTGCCGCAGCCCCAGTCCACGAGCAGGGAGCCGGCGGGCGGTGTCCAGACGCGGAGGGCGAGCTCGTGGAGGAGGGCGTCCCATTTCCAGCCGATGCGTTCGCCGTAGGTGACATCATACGCGGCAAGCGTTTCTTGGTTGTTCCAATACGGAGTGGCGCGTCCGGCGGCATCGGCAAGAAAAGTGCCGCGCAGACGATCAAGCGCGGGCCAGTCGAGGTGTTCAAAATCAGGCATGGAAGGAGGCGATGGCGCAAAAAAGCCCGGCCTGCGAGGGCCGGGCGGAAGGACGAGAGACCGGGGCGTATGACCAGAGTGAGATCAGAGCTTGGCGGTAAGTTTCGCCTTGAGCGAATCCTTGGACTGCATGCCGACTAGCGTTTCAATGAGCGCACCATTCTTGAAAAGCAGCATGGTTGGGATGGCGCGCACATTATACTGGCTGGCGAGATCACCGAAGTCATCGACGTTTACTTTGCCGATTTGGACCTTGCCGGCAAACTCGGCGGCGAGTTCGGCCAAAATGGGGGCGATGGCTTTGCAGGGGCCGCACCAAGGTGCCCAAAAATCAATTAAAACAGGGGTGGTGCCTGCAATTGCAGTTTTAAAGGTGGCGTCGTCGAAATGCGCGAGTTCTTGAGACATGATAGGCGTTGGGAAGTAGGAAAGGTTTACTTGTTCTTCAGGAATAGAAGATAGGCAAAGGTAAGAGCGGCGGCGGCGGCGAGACCGGAGATCACGGTAAAGATCGGGGAGACATCGCCGTCCGAGTCCTTGATGTTCGGCATGGGCGAAACAAAGGCACCGTTGTTGGGCAGCTTGCTGTCGGCGTCGGGATTGGCCTGGAGTTTAAATGACTGCTTTGGCACGAGCGTGGGTTTCGGCGCCGGGGCATCGGCTGCGGGAGTAGCAGAAGCAGCCATCGGTGTTACCACGACGGTAGGCGCTTCGGCGGAAACGGGCACAGGCAGGGCAACGGGGGCGGGGGCCGGCGGCTTGGGCGTAAGCGTGAGTTTGGGCGCTGGCGCGGGCGTTGCATTGTTATCCGGGGCAGGGGAGGGCGTGGAGCTCATAGCGAAAAAGAGTGGAGGGAGGTGGGATGAAGAACGCAACCGTTCTCAGCGCGGGGTTGATTTATGCAAGATTTCGGCGAGTTCGCGCGGTTCGATGGTTTCGAGGTGCTTATCCCGTCGCTTGAGTTCCTCGAAGGTCTTGATGGTGGTCTCGGCCATGCGGTCATGCGTCTCGGCGGAGCCGCCAACCAGGACGAATTTTTCGCCGGTGGTGATACGTTTATGCCCGTCGGTATTGTCGAGGCCCACGCCCAAGAGACCGGCGCTCTGCGCGGGGGGCTTGGGCTTTGAGTTACCTGGGGAGGACTGGCGCTCGCGTTTGCTCACAAAGCCAAGGTGTTTTCTTCGGACGACGTTTCAAGCGGCATTTGCACTTCATTTACCGAGGTGGAAGATGCGGTTTCGACATCGGGTTTGAGCAATATCGGGCCTGTGTCGTCGTCCGGCACAGCGGTGCAGATAATATCAGAGTAAGCTTCGTCCTGGTTGACGCGCATTTTCCTTAAGCGGGTAAGCTCCAATACCGCGACAAAAGTGGCCACCAGCACACGAACGGTCACCGTGCCGGTGAAGAGCTCGGTGAAAAGAAAACGCTTCCGGGTGCGAAGGAAGATGAGCAATTCCTCCATCTTGTCGGCAACGGTGACTTGTTCATCCTGAATCTCACCGACAACCAGTTTCTCGGCCAGGCGACGAAGGACGATATTGAAGACATTCCAAAGCTCGATGCGATCAACTGGCTTCAGAACACGATCCTGGTCGGAAATCGACAAGACCGAGACATGCCTGACCATTAAATCGCGTTGAAAGGCGGAGAGTTCGTCGAGTTTGGCGGCGGCTTCTTTAAATTTTTTATACTGAAGCAACTGATGAACCAGCTCCCACCGAGGATCGAGGGCGTCGTCATCGGGGTTGTCGTCGATCGCAGCCAAGCCGCGGGGAAGGAGCATGCGGCTTTTGATTTCCATCAAGGACGCGGCCATGACGAAAAACTCTCCTGCGACCTCGAGATCGAGAGATTTCATTTCGCGAAGCACAGCGATGTATTGCCGTGTGACGGACTCAATGGGTATATCGTAAATATCCAGCTCGTTCTTCCGGATGAGAAAAAGGAGCAGGTCGAGCGGGCCCTCGAATACGGGGAGCTTTATACGGAGATCAGCGTCTGGAACCACGGTGTTAGGAAGCGGATGTTTGGCCGGGAACAGGCTCGGGCAACGTCAAAGTGCGCGGCGGCGAAACACCGCGACGTAAAAACCATCATTGTCGAAAACGCCAGGCGCCACGGCGAGACCGCAGGAGCGGGCCCGGTCATCCGCAAATGTATGGAATCCGAAATCAAGAGCGGGCGGGACAGGTTCAAATCGATCCGCGTGCGCGCCTAGAAAGGCGGCCGCGACATCACGATTTTCACGCCGGAAAAGCGAACACGTGGCATACACGAGCAATCCGCCGGGAGCCACCCGGCGCGCGGCGTCATTCAGTATGGTTGTCTGCAATTTGGCGCTGGCATCGAGGTCCGCCAACGCCGTGCAGGCCATTAAATGAGGGGAACGCCGCCATGTGCCGCTACCCGAGCAGGGTGCATCCACCAGCACGCCGTCGTATTCTCCCTCCGGACGGACGACGGTGTGGATGTTGGTGAAACGGGCGCGAACCGCCCTCGTGCGCAGTTCGGATAGGGCGGCGGGCCGGATATCGGTAGCCTCAATCCGGGCACGCGGGCCAAGCAGGCGCGCGAGTTGCAAGGTTTTGCCGCCCGCGCCCGCGCAGGCATCAAGCCAGCGCACCGGACGGTCCGATGGGCGAAGATCGAGCGAGGCAAGGATGAGCTGTGAACCCAGGTCCTGAACCTCGTAGTGACCGTTTTGATACGTAATGGATGCGGTGACGGCGGACTCCGGAGGCAGCCGCCAGGCTTCGGGCAGAACGTGAGTCGGCTCGGGCTTAAATCCAAGCGCGGCCCACTCGGCGAAGACGGTGTCTGGATCATCGGTTTGAAGGCGGACCCAAACCGGGGCGCGGGCTAGCAGCGCGGTCGCGGCAACCATTGCCGTCTGGCCGGTGTCGAGCTCGGCGGCAAACCAATCGGGCATCAGTTCAAGCGGGGCAGGGGAGGCGCCGCGCCCGCTCTCACCCGAGCCGCCCGCGTGCTCTTCGCGAAACGCGATTGTCTCGCGTGTCGTAGCGCAGGCTCGGGCGAGCAAAGCGGACCAGCTGTCTTCATCGAGACCGGACAAGGCGCGCGCGTAGCGGATGGCGGTCAACAGGAGTTCACGATACAGTCGGCGGTCACGTGACCCAAAACGACGGTCGGAGAGCAGCGCTTGCAAACGGGATGGCGTCCCGCGATCCAGCGGTTGCAGGCGATTCCAGAGGTCGCGGACAATGCGAGCCTGATTGCGGGCGACACTCACGTAGGAGGAATTTAGAAGGCGGTGGTCTCGACGCGGACCGTAAAGCCAAAGTCGCCTTCGCGACCGTTGCCATCGTGCAGACTGAAGACGTAGTTGATCAGCCAGAAATGGCTGAGTCTCTGGCGCAGTATGTAGTTCTGCTCGGTGAACACGCTGGCGCGGAAATCGTAGCGAAGCTGAACGCGGGCGGAGTAGATTTCGTTCAGGCGACGGGTGAAATCGGCCGTGTATTGCTCAATGACACGAGCTTTGACGGGGTCTTCGAGATAGTCGGTGCCGAGTCGGAAACTCCACACGTCGGCATCTTGGAGAGTGAGGCCGGTGTTAAATTCGGTGGTCTTGCCGCTCTGAACCACGGTGCGATTGTAGAAATCATAGCGCAACCAATGGACCGGAGTGAGCGCGAAAAAAGTATGCAGGTCGGTATGGTTCCGCAGGACGCCCTGGGAACGGGCGGCGTCAGCCGAGAGGTGTTCGTCCGCCGCGAGGCTGAGTTGAGCGAGGTTGCGGGACCCGTAAACCTTATCCCTTGTTTGCAGGACATGGTCGTAACCCAGGCGAAGGGTGTCGGTAGCGGGAAGCTGGTCTATGTTGCGTTGATCGGCGATGCCAAGCGGGCGCAGGTAGGTGTTAAAAACGTCGTCATCGATGACAGGAATGTGGGCGCGACCATTGTCGGCAGCCGGGCTGTAACGGTAGGAAAGACGGGGCGTGGCGATATGGCGGAGGCCGTTTATGCCCCAGCGCTGGTTTTGATAATCCCAGGTGGCGCTATGCTCGAAGGCTTTGGCATCGAAGCCGATTTCTCCGATCGAACGCGTGTAGGTTGAGTCAGCGCTGCCGGGCGCGGTGTCGGCGTAATGAGTCACCCGGACGCCGGCGACGGGAGTAAGACTGAACCATTCGCGCGGTGAAAAGGGGCGGGTGACACCGTAGTAAAGATCGGCGCGTTTGCTGGTGACGGTAGGGACACCTAGCACGGGGTTTTCCTTCAGCACGGCGACGCCGGCATTCAGGCGGTGATATATCCCGCCGCCGATCTCGACCGGAAGGCAATCGACGCGGATCTCCGGAAGCCGTTCTTGGACGACGGAAAAGTCGTTTGTCCGCACCCGAGTGAAAGCGGAAACGATATAGTTTTCGCCGGCATAGGCGGTCTCCAACCAGTTGTCGGGAGCCTGCACCTTGTTGAAATCATCGCGGCGAAAATCGCGAGTAACCTCCGAGTCGGTCCAGTAGTTGACGCGGCCGTCAAGAGTCAGTCCGGGGCTAAAAAGCTGGTGATGCTCCCAATCGACAAAACCGCGTGAACTATCGATGGGGCGGGCGACGATATCGAGGCCGGTGTTGCCTTGGTCCTCGATGTAGCCGGTGCGAAGACTTCCTTGCGCACCGATACCGTCGGCGCCCACGGATTTGTATTTCACAACCGGGCCGAACAGCACGCCGCGTTTGGTGAGAAGACCCAGTTCGGCACCGAGGGCGGTGCTGGAACTGACCGGTGCGGTGACGGTAAGATCGAGAAACGTGCCCAGCTTGCCGCCGAAACCAGCCTGCGCCTCCAGGCCGCTCAAAGTCGGATCGGAAGGGGATTGGACGAACGTGGGCAACGGGAAGACGTTCACCGGGCCGATACCGAGACGGTTTTTCTGGAGCCGCACCGTATCGGGCTGGTTGTCCGGATGGGAATAAGTCATCAATCCGGAGCGCACGACCGGGTTGAGCGGTTCGGGCTCACCGAAACTTACAGTGGCTTTTACGATATCCAGTTTCTTCGGATTACCCTCGGCGCCCGCGCCCTCGGCGAGCACTTCTTGCTGGCCTACGCGAAAACGACCGACGGTAAAGGTGCGGGTATCCAGATGGTAGCGGACGACCTCGGCGACCAGACGTTGATCGGCACGTGTTATGACGACATTGCCACGCGCGATGGCGAGGTGATCGGAAGCACGATAGGTTATCTCATCGGCGGTGAGCACCAGACCCCCTTGCGTGAGCCGGGCGTCGCCGGTTAACACCGACCCCTCCGGGGTAATCTTCGTGCTGTCGGCGGTGAGCGCGAACTGAGAGCCTTCGGCGGCGCGAAGGCTGGAAATGGCGACAAGCAGGGCGACGGTGAGCGGGGCGATACGGCGGATCACAATCGGCGGAGCAAAGCGGAGCGAACGGCGCAAGCAAGCTCCCGTTACACGAAGGATTGGCCCACTTTTCGCTTTGCGGCACAAAAGGTGATGGCCAAGGTGCCGAACCGTTTCTGTAATTTAACAATAACATGGGTCTAAAAGTCGCGTCCGCAAAACAGTCCACCGCCGTCAACGAACTCGCCCGTCTCCGCGCCGAGGTGCGTGTGCTAGGTTCCGCGCTAGGCCGGGTTATCACCCGATTGGAGGGGCCTGAAACGCTGCAAACGGTGGAACGGCTTCGCGGCCTGGCCAAAGCAGTGCGCGGCGGGCAAACGACAGCCCCCGGTGAACTTACCGCCGCAGTGAAAGCTCTTACGCCAGCGGAGGCCTTTAACCAGGCGATGGCCTTCACCCTCTACTTTGAGTTGGTAAACCTCGCGGAGGAAAACTTCCGCATACTCCTGCTTCGCCGGCGCCGCGCAGAGATAGACCGTTCGCATGGTCGCTCCGAAGCCGCGCCGCCTCCCTTGCGCGAGTCGATTGAGTCCGCCGTTGCCGAACTGAAGGCTCGCGGCGTGTCCGCCGAAACCATGCAGAAACTGGTTGACCGCGTCGCCATCGAGCTGGTGTTCACTGCTCATCCGACCGAGTCCAAGCGCCGCACCCTTTTAACCAAACTGCGTCGGCTCGCGGGACTTTTACAGCAAGATAGCGGGCAGGCGCCCGGGCAACTCGGCAACCCTGCGGCCATCGAGCGCGAGATTGCGTCGCTGTGGCTTACCGACCGCAGCCGAGTTGAGCGTCCGCTCGTGACCGATGAAGCCCGCACCGGGCTGTGGTATTTCGATACCACGCTCTACCAGGCGCTGCCCAGGCTTCAGACCGATATGCAACGCGCCCTGGCCCGCCATTATCCAGGCGTAAACCCGCCGGTCCGCTGGCTGACTTTTGGCTCCTGGATCGGAGGCGACCGCGACGGCAACCCCAACGTAACCGCCTCCGTAACCTCCGAGGTGCTCGGTTTACACCGCCACCTCGCGATTGAGAAATTGGCGCAGCATACCCGCGAGCTCGGGCGAAGCCTGACCGTATCCGACCGACGCGAAACGATCACGCCCGAGATGAAGCGTTTGCTACGGGAAAACCGCCATTTATCCGAACGCATCGATGCACTGGCGAAGCGTTATCCCCATGAGCCCTACCGGCTCGTTCTTGCCGGCCTGCGAGAACGCCTGCAACGCGCTCTGGGAGGTGCTGAGACCGATTTGAAACCCTCCGCCACTCAAGCGACTGAGGCGGCGTTTCATGCATCCGACGCCAAGGAGATTCTCGATACATTGTCCCGCAGTCTGGCCGCAGGGAAAGGCGCCATCCTGGTGGACGGTGAATTACACGACACCCAGACGCGACTTGATGTCTTCGGCCTTCACACTTCGCGACTCGATATCCGTCAACATTCAGGTCCGCATGAGGTGGCGGTCGCTGAACTGCTGGGCAGGGCCGATTACACCAAACTCGGAGAGCCCGAACGACGTGAAGTGCTGGCAGCCGCAATCGCCCGCGCCAAGCCCCTGTCGGCTGCCGCTGTGGCCGCTTTATCCTCCGCCACACGCCATATAATCGAGCCGCTGGTCTTGTCTGCCGTCGCGCAGGACCGCTTCGGACGCGACTGTCTTGGCATCTACATCATCAGCATGACGACGGAGGTATCCGACCTGCTGGAAGTAGCATTGATCATGCGCCTGGCGGGAGCCGATCTGCCGATCTCGCCTTTGTTCGAGACGCTGGAAGATCTAAACAACGCCCCGCGTGTGCTCACCGAGCTCTTCGTCAATCCAGCTTACGCACCTTTGCTTTCTGCGGCCGGACGGCACCAGCACGTGATGCTGGGCTACTCCGACTCCAATAAGGACTGCGGCTACCTCACGGCAAACTGGGCACTCTACAAGGCACAGAATGAAATCGCCTCGGTGTGTGTTTCAGCAGGCGTCCGAGTGACTCTGTTCCACGGACGTGGCGGCTCCATTGCCAGAGG
>JBEGTN010000422.1:0-5378 GCA_041179405.1 Verrucomicrobiota bacterium | reverse complement strand
TGGTGCTGACGATTGTCTGCACGGTCGGTGCCTATGGTATAATGAACGCCTGGCAGCCAAAGATCACTGCGACCGAGGCAGGTCTGGTGTATTGCGCCGAGCCGATCTTCGGTTCCGTGTTCGCGCTCTTTTTGCCCGCGATCTTATCCGGCTGGGCGCTTATCGACTACGCAAACGAGACATCGACCTGGACCCTGCTTGTGGGCGGAGGCCTGATCACGGTGGCTAATGTAATGATCCAGCTTACACCCGCGAAAAAGCGGGGCTGAATCGGATAAAAACTCAGATATCGCGGCCGGCATCTACCACGGCAGGGGTCGTGTCGTCAGTGGCAACATCCCGTTCGGAAAAAGCACCGGCGGGGAAGAGCCGAATGTGGCGGAAAACCACAAAAGCCTCGTCGCCCGCGACCAGATTTAACTCGGCGAGACGGACGCGCGAAAGCTCGGCGTCGATCGTGTCGCCGGTGTCGGAGCGCACGAGGGCGATGCGGCCGTAGTTGCCGGCCGAGAAGACGTGCTGGACGCGCACCCGGATGGCGTGCTTGCCGTGATATTCGCGAAGAATGTCCACATCGTGCGGGCGCACGTAGAGCACGTCCTGACCGGCGCCGGGCAGACGGTGGCCGAGACCGGCGAAACGGTTCACGTTGCCCAAAAACTCGATTACAAACGGCGAGGCGGGCCGATCATACACCTCCTGCGGAGTGCCGACCTGCTCGATCTTGGCGTTGTTCATCACCACGACCTCGTCGGCGAGCTCTAGGGCCTCCTCCTGATCGTGAGTAACGAAAATGGTGGTGACGCCGATCTCGCGCTGGAAGTGTCGGAGCCAGCGGCGGAGGTCCTTGCGCACCTGGGCATCGAGCGCGCCGAAAGGCTCGTCGAGGAGGAGAACCTTGGGTTGCACGGCAAGGGCGCGGGCAAGGGCGACGCGCTGGCGCTGGCCGCCGGAGAGCTGGGCGGGGTAGCGATTGCCGAGCTCGGGAAGCTGAATGAGCTTGAGGAGTTCCTGGACGCGGGCGGCGATGGCCGCCTTCGATTGACGCACCCGGCGGGGCTGGACGGTGAGACCGAAGGCGATGTTTTGCGCGACCGTCATGTGGCGAAACAGAGCGTAGTGCTGGAAGACAAAACCGACGCCGCGTTTGCCAGCCGTGATGTCCGTGACATCGGTGCCGTGGAACTCGATGCGACCGGACCCTTCGTTGGCGAACTCGAGGCCGGCGATGATGCGCAGCAACGTGGTCTTGCCCGAGCCGGACGGCCCGAGCAAAGCGACCAGCTTGCCGCTCGGGACATCGAGAGAGACGTCGTTGAGCGCGGTGTAGGCACCAAAGGTCTTGGTGATGTTACGGGCGATAATGCTCATGGATTCGCGAAGATTAAGATGAAAGATAAAGTTGAAGGTAAGTTAGCGCGGCAGAGCCGCAGGAAGATCGGCTTAATCTTAAACTTTGATCTTCAACTCGCCGCGTCAGCGGCATGGCGGCGGGAGTGAGCCCACTCGACGAGGGACTTCAGCACGAGGGTGACGAGGGCGAGCAGCGCAAGGACGGAGGCGGCGGCGAAAGCGCCGACAAATTGGTATTCGTTGTAAAGGATCTCGACATGGAGCGGGAGGGTGTTGGTCACGCCCCGGATGTGTCCCGAGACAACGGATACAGCCCCGAATTCGCCCATCGCGCGCGCATTGCAAAGGATGACGCCGTAGAAAAGACCCCACTTGATGTTGGGCAGTGTGACTCTCCGGAAGGTCTGCCAACCGCTCGCGCCCAGGGTGATGGCGGCGTATTCCTCATCGTTGCCCTGCGTCTGCATAAGCGGGATGAGCTCGCGGGCGATGAAGGGGAAGGTCACGAACACCGTAGCCAGCACGATGCCCGGCACGGCAAAAATGATTTTGAAATCCTGCTCGATAAGCCAGGCTTGGAGCCAGGGGAGCGAGGGGTTTTCAGCGTCAAGATAATGACCGAGCCAGCCCTGGGCGCCAAAGAGCAGCACGAAGATCAAGCCGGAGATCACGGGCGAAACCGCAAAGGGCAGATCGATGAGGGTGATGAGCAGGCTCTTGCCGGGAAAGTTGAACTTCGCGATGCACCAGGCGGCGGAAATGCCGAAAACGAGATTGGCGGGCACGGCGATGGCGGCGGTCAGCAAGGTGAGCTTCAGCGCGTGCATCCCATCGGGGTCCTTGAGCGCCGCGAAGTAGGCTCCGATACCGCGGCGGAAAGCCTCGGCGAAGACCGCCACGAGCGGCAACAAGAGGAAGAGCGCGAGAAAACCCAGCGCGACGACGGTGAGCGTGTAGCGCACCCACGGCGCGTCGCGGGTGGCGAGCGGCCGGTGGCCGGCTTCGGCGGCGCGCTGGAGAGAGGAAACGGCGGAGGACATTTGGGTTCGGAGAGTCGGTTCGATCTTTTAGGATTTAGCCCATTGTGATTTAGGATTTCCGTCGTCAGACGGCGTAGTGCCTGCGGCTCCACTTTTGGAGGAGGTTGATGACGAGCAGCAAGGTGAACGAAGTCACCAACATGACGACCGCTATGGCGGTGGCGCCCTTGTAGTCGTATTGCTCCAACTTGGTGATGATGAGCAGAGGGGTGATCTCGGTGCGCATAGGCATGTTGCCAGAAATGAAGACGACCGATCCGTATTCACCAAGGGCGCGCGCAAAGGCCATCGCGAATCCAGTAAGCAATGCGGGAACAAGCTGCGGCAGGATGACCCGCCATATAGTCTGCCAGCGATTAGCACCAAGACTGGCCGAGGCCTCTTCAAACTCGGGCTCCAACTCCTCGACGATAGGCTGTAGCGTGCGCACGACAAAGGGCAGACCGATGAACGTGAGCGCGATGAATACCCCCAGTTCGGTGAAGGCGATTTTAAGGCCGTAGGGCGCGACAAGCGCCCCAATCCACCCATTCGGGGCATAGAGTGCGGTGAGCGCGATGCCCGCCACCGCAGTAGGCAGCGCAAACGGAAGGTCCACCAACGCGTCCACGATGCGCCGCCCCGGAAAGGGGTAGCGCACGAGCACCCAGGCGACAATGAGACCAAAAACGCAGTTAACCGAAGCCGCAGCGAACGAGGCCAGAAAACTGATGCGATAAGACGCGACCACCCGAGGACTGGCGACTGCGGCCCAAAACTCTTCCCACGTCATGCCCAGGGTCTTGATAAAGGCAGCGGAAAGCGGCAGCAGCACGATCAAGCTCAGGTAAGTGAGCGTGAGACCGAGTGACAATCCAAAGCCGGGGATGACTGAGCGGTGGGTGCGGGACATGAAGCAAAGTGTGCGAACGAAAAGAGAAGAATAGTCGTTAAGAGCGCGGGAGACTGTCGAGTGTGGTTAATGCCGATGATCGGATTTGAGGCAGGGAGGGACCGCTAGGCCGGCCGCGAGGACCAGGGGGCTACCTCTTCAGGTATATCTGATCAAAGGTGCCGCCATCTTCGAAGTGAGCCGCCTGCGCCTTAGCCCAGCCGCCGAAGGCCTGATCCACCGTGAAAAGTTCCAGTTTGGTAAATCGTCCGGCATAGTTCGCGGCGGCCTTGAGCTCTGAGGGGCGGTAATAGTTTCGTCCGGCGATATCCTGCCCCTCATCGGAATAGAGGTATTCGAGATAAGCTTTGGCGACCTCGGTGGTGCCGCGCCGCTTCGCATTCTTATCGACTAGCGCAACCGGCGGCTCGGCGAGGATGCTTAGCGAGGGCACCACCATTTCGAACTTATCCGCACCAAATTCCTTAATAGCCAGGTAAGCTTCGTTTTCCCACGACAGCAAAACGTCCCCGATACCTCGTTGAACAAAGGTCGTGGTCGCCCCTCGTGCGCCAGAGTCGAGCACAGGCACATTTTGGTAGAGCTTTGCCACAAATGCCTTAGCCGCCGCGTCGGAGCCTTGTTTGCGTTTGGCATACTCCCAGGCAGCCAAGTAGTTCCAACGGGCACCGCCGGAGGTCTTCGGATTGGGCGTGATAACGGAGACACCGGGCCTGACGATGTCGCTCCAATCTTTGATCACCTTTGGATTCCCTTTGCGGACAAGGAAAACGATGGTGGACGTGTAGGGCGATGAGTTGTGGGACAGGCGCTTTTGCCAGTCATCAGGCAAATAACGAGCATGGGTAGCAATCGCATCGATGTCACCGGCAAGCGCCAAGGTGACGACGTCAGCCCTGAGTCCGTCGATAACGGAGCGGGCCTGCTTGCCAGAGCCGCCGTGGGATTGCTTCACCGAGACTTCGTCGCCGGTCTTGGCCATCCAATACTTGGCGAAGGCTGCGTTGTATTCGACATAGAACTCCCGCGTTGGATCGTAGGAAACATTCAGCAGCTCAACAGGCTTTGCAAAGGCGGCGCTAAAATGAGCAAACGCCAGCATGGAGGAAAATAATACCCTGAGTTTCATGAGCGTGAGAAATCGTATGGGGGACAACTTTATGGATTCAAACTAAACTACATTGAAACAGTAGTGTTTAAGGCAACGTTTTTCTTTACAAATTTGATTAAGTTATGCCAACCGATCCCGTATAATGGGAATTGAGATAGGGCAGGACCGGTAGGCCTGCCGTAACCGGTCGGGCGAACATTCGGTTCGGCATAAACGGCACCGACTGCTGAGTCGTAGGTTTCCGTATGCCATCTATAACGAATACGACGATGAGGAGGTTCGTGTGGTTGCATTTTGGGGCTGCTTGGCTGACGCAACAACCTGGCCGGCGTAGCCTCAGACATCCTGACTTCGAGGAATCAGGTTGAGCCCGACCAAAGCAGAGGAAGCTTTCAACTCCCTCCTCCGTAAACACCTGAGCAAGATGCTCCCGCTACCTACACCAGTGCCACCGGAGAACCCGATTCATCTCAGTTCCTCGCTCGCTTTCTTTTACTACGGGTGGGGGCAGGAAGTCTGAGCTTGGTATTATTGGCATCGTCCAAAT
The DNA here is from genome assembly GCA_041179405.1 of Verrucomicrobiota bacterium. Classification (GTDB taxonomy): domain Bacteria; phylum Verrucomicrobiota; class Verrucomicrobiia; order Opitutales; family Opitutaceae; genus IMCC26134_A. The sequence goes on along the minus strand of JBEGTN010000422.1, from coordinate 435 downwards.
CCCTAATGTAGCTATGTAACAGCCCGACCTCTTGCGACTACCGCCAAAAAGATTCAGGCACAAAAAAACCAGCCCCGCAAAGGGCTGGTTTTCCGTAAATAAATCTTCTATCGTTGATTAGGTGCCACTGGACGCACCATTGGTCACACCTGTTCCGGCGAGATTCTCTTCAACAAACTTCTTATTGGCGTTTGTCTTGATGGTCTTTTTGATGTCGTTGGTTTTATTGCCATCGCTTCCGATAAGTTCACCGGTGGCTGCAGCAGCACCGAGGTTTCGAAACCATTGAACATTGCCGCCAATGAACACGATATGTCCGCCGTCGGTTCCGTGGACACCGTCGGCGGCGGTCCAATTTCCATCCGTGGGGGTGGTAATGCCACGGGTATAAGCAATAGGCGTGGTGGCGGAGTCGCCGGTGGTCAGACCAAGCGT
>JBEGTN010000421.1:0-3671 GCA_041179405.1 Verrucomicrobiota bacterium | reverse complement strand
GCGGACCAAATCCGGCGTGCGCATCGTGATAAATTGGTCATAATTTCCCATGTTCTTCTCCCTCCCGAACCTCTCCGCCCACACTGTCACGCCGCTCGTCGCACCCTGGGAGTTGGCCCTGGTGCGCCCGCCCCTGGCGTCCAAGGACGCTTATCGGCTGTGGTGTAATCATCCCCAGACGAACCATGCGTTCTTCAGCGCCATCGAGGGCCGCCAGCCCTCGCTCCGCGTAAGCGAGTCCAATCCCCCGGCCCGCATGAGCGGTCTCGTGTTGGACTATGACGCCATCCCACCGGGCAACCCCGTCCATTCCCTGCTGGCCAACGCCCCCGCCGGGATGCTGCCCGCCTGGATGAGCCGGACCTTCAGTGGCAACTGTCGCGTGGTCTTCGTATTCGAGGAGCCGATACCCCTGTTCACCGTCGAGCTCGCCCGCGAGTTCCTGAAGAAGGTCGCCCGCGAGTTGAAGCTGCGCAAGCTGCTCCCCGGCTTCGAGGCCGAGGCCCTGCTCGATTTGCACAAGCATTACGAGCTCGGCAACGACTGGCAGCCCGTCGGTGACGGCAGCGCGGTCATCCCCACCGCCCAGCTCCTGGCCTGGATGGCGGACGTATCCCACAAATATAAGTGGGACAAGGAGGGCACCGCCATACCGGTCGAGGTGATCCGCGCCGAGGGCGCCAAACGCTTCCCCGACCGCTGGCCAGGCGGCTGGGATGCCTTCGACATCGGTGCGCGGGGTCCCCGCTTCTGGGATGACTCCTCCAGCGATCCGACCAGCACCCTCGTCCGCGATACCGGCTGCCAATACTACTCCGACGGTGGCGGTTGGATGACTTGGGAGGCCATCTTCGGCGCCGACTTTATACGTCGTTGGGCGAACGACCGCAAGGGCTGCGCGATCAAGAATCTTTGGTTCGACGGCAAATACTACTGGTCGCAGGACGCCCACGGCCACTGGTCATTCAACAGCAAGGACGACGTGCGCCAAAACCTCGTTACCTATGAGAAGCTCTCTGGTAAGGCTGCCAAGGCCGGCTGCGCGTCTGAGGTGGATGAGGCGCTCTGCGACATCCGGCACCTTCACCGGGTGAACAAGGCCATGCCCTTCCTGTTCCGCCCGCACGGTCCGATCACCTACAACGGTAAGCGGTATTTGAACACGAGCACCCTCCGCCCGATCTACCCCGTGGACATCAGCGCGGAGTGGGGCGAGGGCTTCCCCTGGATCGCCCAGTTCCTCTACACCCTGTTTGAGCCGGATGACCAGCTCGACTACTTCATCGCCTGGCTGAAACACTTCTATCTCGGGGCCTACCACCAGGACCCGCGCCGTGGACTGGCGCTCTTCATCGCGGGGCCGGTCGGTGCAGGCAAGACCATCCTCAACAAGGCCATCATCGGCCAGCTCATGGGCGGTCGTCAGGACGCCGAAAAGTTCCTCCTCGGCAAGGATCAGTATAACGACGCGCTCTTCAGCGCCGCGGTCTGGAACGTGGATGACGGCGTGGACAGCGGCGACCCCCGGATGCGGGCGGTCTTCACCCAGATCCTCAAGAAGATCGTGGCCAACGACAACTTTACCTACCGTGCGATGTATACCGGCGGCGAGGATATGGAGTGGATCGGCCGTCCGGTCATCACCCTCAACGACGACGCCGACAGTCTGCGGATGCTCCCCGAGACCGACCGCAACGTGCTCGACAAGATCATGCTCCTCAAGACCAAGAACCCCGAGGTGACGAGCTGGCCGACCGACACGGAGATCGCGGCGGAGCTGCCCTACTTCGCGGCTTTCCTGCGCGACTGGGACCCACCCGAGCACACCAAGCCGCCGGCGGGTAAGGGGCGCTTCGGAGTGCTCACCTACCGCCACCCCGACCTCATGCAAGCCGCCGCCAGCACCGACGTCACCAGCAGCTTCGAGGAGCTGCTCGACCTCTGGCGCACCGAGTGGTTCGCACCGGGCGGACCGGGCGAGGGCGATGAGCATTGGGTGGGCAACCCCACCGGGCTGTTCAGCGCCATCGGCCGCAATGACCGGCTCAAACAAGTGCTCGACAAAAACTTCCCGCATACCACCGCCATCGGCACGCACCTCAACAAACTGATCCGCCGGAATCTGGGCTATGTCGAGAAGATCGGCCATCGCGAATACCGCATAACTAAAGCGACTAATTAAGTATGACCCTCACCGACACCCTAGCATTCTTCTCTGAACACCCAGAGCACTCCGACGGGGTCCGGCGTGCGAACCTGGCCTACCACGCGAACCATCGTGAGGCGGGCGCCCACTACTTCTCCGGCTCGTGCCGGGAAGCACCGTGTCGCTGGTGCGGGCAGACTCGCGAAGGCGTGCGCTGGGATTGGTATGGGGAATCGCCGACGTGCGGGGCTCGCCCAGGATGGGCTGACGAGGACGTCGAACGTGTGGTAGCCCGCGAGGAGAAGCTATTTGAGAAGGTGCTCGACCGCGCCAAGAAACTCGCAAACGAGATCGACGTAGCTACCCTCACCGGGGAAAAGCTGGCGCGCCTGCACCACACCCACGGCGTCGATCCCTCAATGCTGGAGGTGGCGTTGATGGAGGCCGGACGATCGCTACCACAACAACTCCACGACGACTACCAACGCACCTACGCGGAACACCGCGCCACCGGCAAACGCGGCCTCGTGCGCGAGATCATCGTAGCGAAAACCCTCTAACCGACATGGCCACCATCACCGCATCCAACCCCACCCTACGCTGCCGGCACTGCCAGATGCCGATCCGGCTCGACACTTACGAGGACAACGCCCGCCGCCAGACCCGCTACCGGCTGCACCACCCCGAGGTCAGGAGATTGGTGCCGACACAGATCAAGCCGTCATGGGCGGTCAATGACTACGCGAAGGTGGACGCGAGTTGCGAGGTCGTGAACCTACCCGCGAAGGGCATAGAGTTCGTCCTGGACCGAGGCGCGGTCAATTGGATCTCCCCGGCCAATTTAGGTGCTTTGGTGGCAGAGAAATTAAACGCGGCTGCGCAACAGCTAGGAGCGTCCTGCGCGACAGCGGCCATACCCTCAGTGCCTCTAGCCGACGGAGGGCTGCCGACGCCGACGCCGAAAATAGTCGAGAGCCCGCTACACGAGCCAAAGACGGCTATGCCGCCCGCAGCCTCAGAGCCCCGCACCGTCCGGCGGATCATCCGCTGAACGTCCCGATGTCGGGAATAAATAGGTATTGACAATCAACTACAATACCGCAGAGCAGAAGCACAGACTGAATGCGTCACGAGAACGGGTCGCACGCGCTCAACTAGTATCTAAACGCAGGAAATCCAGACTTCGCGAGAGTCTGGATTTTTGCTGCGCTCTAATTCAGACTCAATTAGAATCAGATTAGAATGAAGCTGGCGACGGAGGGCTTCGCTTTGGTCGTGTGACGGGTTACGAGTCACGCCCGACCGGCTCGGCAGGATCAACCGACGCCAAAGTTATTCTTTCGCGTTCTTGAAAACCCATAGAACCGCACCAGATACGGCGGTTCCCACGAGTGCCCAAAGGGCTTTACCGACAAAACTCATTCCCTCGCGTTGCCCCTCGTTGCGGATTGCTGCGTCTTCCAGTGAGCGGGTGCGCTTCTCCAGGTCAGCTCTGGCAACGGCGGTTTTCAATTCCTCAATCTCC